>JBJMLY010000071.1:0-4405 GCA_045805025.1 Cytophagaceae bacterium
GATCACTGAAAATAAAATGCAGCGCATTGATTCATCCCCCGTCTGTCCCCCCGAGAGACCGTAATTAAATAGTGGCTTATCAGGGGACAAGCCACGGATAGCGCTAAAGCCTTTCTAATCCTGTTCATCCTTTAATCCTGAAAATCCTGATTCTGACAATTATCTAATCCTCCTGTAGACATTCCCCTCTCTCTTATACTGCTTACCCAGCAAAGGAATCTTATTGAAAAGATAAGCAGTGACTTCGCGCTCGTCGATGATCACGTCGGGCATGTCTTTGAGAAAGTTGCTGTAGATACTGGAAAGATTGCGGTAATTATCCAGGTCGGAAAAATGACGGCGGGAAAGCGTCCAGTTGTAATAAGGCGTAGCCATTTTATTATCCTTGTACAAACCGGGGTTATCACCCAGCACAAGGATTTTTGAATTCTTTATCTGTGCAGCTACTGGCGGTTCCTGTACTTTCATCTTGTCAAAAACGATGGGATTCTTTTTAAAACCCACTCCATACAACACGCCATAGCACACGAGCAGAACCAGCAAAGAGCTCACCCAGAATACCGACTCCTCCACGGCCGTATGCCTGGCCAGGATGAAAAAATGTGTACAGAAATAAGCCAGTCCGGGTACAAGAATGATCAAGAGGTAGGGACTGGTTGTAATCGATAAAAGCACGCTGATGAGGCCAAAGCCCATCCATAAGCCCATAACCCGGAAACAATTGTACTGGTAATTGATGTATTTTGATCTGGCAGAAACATAAAAGACCGATACGGCAAAGAGCAAACCTGGAACCACCAGGAGCGTAAGAAGGGACGTATTGCTGATCAGCTTATGCCTGATGCCCAGAAAAAGCGAGCAAATGAAATTGGCATACAGACTGCCCAGCGCATCGTAACAAAAATAATATACACCAACAATGAAGAAGGGGAGCAGAAATCCGAGGAACAGGATCAGGTATTTTCTCAGTCCTTCGCCTACATACAGTACAAATGAAAAAACGGCAAAGATCATAAAGACAAACAAAGGCAGGTAGAACAGGCTGGCTATTCCGATAAAAAGCCCTGTATAAAACATATTTTCGTCATTACCTCCGGCTCTGGTCTGAAGAAAAATATAATGCAAGGCAATAATTACAAAAGTGATGCCCATCAAAGGGGGAGAAAGAGTCATGAAATCGAAGAACAGGGAAGAGAAAACGATATAAAGTAAGGCTGGGATCAGGGTTTTCTCCGGAAAGACATTGTTGATATTCAGCACTATGTTCAGCAGCAAAGCCTGAATAAAGATCAGAACCAGGGCTGCAATCTGATAGGATAGCTGCGAGTTTCCCGCCAGCTTATAGAACAAAAGATACGTGCCTGCCGCAAAAGGCTCCAAAGGCTCCCAGATATCTCTGTATAATATAAAGCCTTCGTTCATCTTTTCAGCCACCAGCATCCAGGAAAGCTCCGGTTGAATAAGCGGAACTCCCTTCATCAGCATAGGAAGCTTGATGAGCATCAGAATCAGCAATAAGATTCCAATACGGAAAGGCTCAAAAATTCTGAAAATGCTGATCAATGAGAACTTTATTTAAAAATTTATATTATATATGTAAACCTGCTATTTTAAAGTAAGTTTGGGTAAAAATATAAAATTTTAAGGATGGACAGCACAAGACAGCAGAAATTTGCACGACTGATTCAGAAAGAGCTGGCTGAAATCTTCCAGAGAGACATCAAAAGCCTTTTTGCAGGTGCCTTTATTACGGTCACCACTGTAAGGGTAAGTCCCGATCTGGGCGTCGCTAAAGTATACCTCAGCCTCATGCTGGCCAAAGATAAAGAGGCACTGCTCGAAACAATCAATGAACACCGCAAAGCGATCCGCAAAGCGCTGGGGGGAAAGATCAGAAATCAGGCAAGGATTATACCCGAGCTGATCTTTTATATTGATGATAATGTGGAATATGCGGCAAAGATGGAGGAGATCTTCGCTAAAATTCCAAAGCCCGAAGAAAAAAAGGAAGATCTTCCTCCGGCAGACCAGGAAAAGAAGCCAAAGAAAAAATAAATGCTGCTGGGAAATCACCATTTACCCATCACCATTCATAAATATCCATGAACGTCCCACTTTTCATAGCCAGGAGATATTTCCTGAGCAAGAAAAAAACCAACTTCATCAACGTTATTTCGGTGATGTCTATGGTGGGCGTGGCCTTTGTTACGATGGCTCTGGTCGTGGCTTTATCGGTCTTCAACGGACTTGAAAATCTGATACGCACACTTTATAATTCTTTCGATCCTGAACTTAAAGTCACAGCCACCATGGGCAAGGCTTTTACAGTCGATGAGGCTTTTCTAAACAAGGTGAAGCAGGTCGAAGGCGTTGACATCATTACCGAAGTGATCGAAGACAATGCTCTTTTAAAATACCGGGAAGACCAGATGGTGGTGAAGGTAAAAGGCGTTTCGGATAATTTCACGCAGCAAAACCGCATGGATTCCATGATCACCGAAGGAGAATTCACGCTGCACAAGGATTCCATGGATTATGCCATTATCGGCAGGGGCGTGCAATACAAATTATCAATACCGGTTGATAAAGGAATTTTCCCTCTGCAGGTCTGGTATCCTAAAACCAAAAATTCCCTAAGCCTGGATCCCGGTAAATTATTCAATCGTGAAAATATCATGGCCGGTGCTGTGTTCGCCATCGAAAAACAGTACGACGACAATTACATTTTTGTGCCTCTTGAGTTTACACAGCGACTTTTGAACTACAGCAATAAACGCACTTCCCTCGAGATTAAAAGCAAGGAGGGCTACAAAATGAGCCGCTTGCAGGAAAATCTGAAAAATGCCCTGGGACCCGGATTCAAAGTACAGAACAGCGACGAGCAGCATGCCAGTCTGCTTAGAGCAGTGAAGATCGAAAAGCTGTTCATGCACATCACCATTTCCGTGATTCTTGCCATTGCCTCTCTGAATATTTTCTTTTCATTGTCCATGCTTGCTCTGGAAAAGAAAAAAGATGTGGCGATACTTTTCTCGATGGGCGCCTCGCAGAATTTTATTAAAAAAATTTTTCTCGGCGAAGGAATGATCATCGCTTTTACGGGAGCCATCAGCGGACTTGTCATCGGGCTTCTGATCTGCATTGCCCAGCAGCAATTCAAGATTGTACCCATGGGCATGGAAACCTCCATCGTAGATGCCTATCCTGTCAAAATGGAGCTGGGAGATTTTATCAGCACGGGAGTTACCATTTTCCTGATCACCATGCTGATCTCCTACAGGCCTGCCGTGAAGGCATCCAGGATTAATATTAAGGAAAGTCTGTGACCTTGATTCGTAGGATTTAAACCCTAAAATTTCTTCTGGCAGTATTTCGCTGCGCGAGCTCAATCAAAATCTTATCGCATCATAGTAATCATTTAATCATGCGAATCATAGTTAAAGACAATTGTGAATAAGTTTTGCATTTCATCCGCACGGTTCTGAGGAAAATCCCCTAATTTCAAGATTATTTTGGTCATACATGAAGGTATCTACCGCCGAACCGTTTCAGATCACTTACTCCCTGCTTCAGCATGAATACCTTGGGTACCTGTTTGAAACGTTCGTGGTTCAGAAAGACCAGAATGACAAACTGACCCTCAAGCATCAGAACATTTCATCGAAAAACGCCGAGGAATTTTCCGATGGACTGGACGATGCCGATTTCCAGCTGATCAAACTAATCGATTCCATCCAGCAGGAAACCATCATCAAGAAATTCTATAATAAGAAGATTACTCCCAATGAGTTTTTCCTGAAGATCTATAATAAGGAAAAAGGCGACACCCTGCTTCAGGAAGCGATTACCCGTTTCATAGAAGGAAAAATGGCGGAAATCCTGGCCCTGATGCAGGAAAAAAAGATTTTCGAAATGGGCAGCGACGGAGAGCCCACCTGGAAGCCTCTTTCCATTGCACCCAAAAAAGCCAGCGTACTCTTTCATTTCATGAGAAACGAAGACAACACGCATTATTTCCCTACGATCAAATACAACGGCGAAAAAATAGATTTCCAGTACAAGAATGCCATCATTGTCTGCAATTCTCCCGCCTGGCTGCTGGTAGAAAATACGCTTTACAGCTTTGAAAAAGACGTAGACGGAAACAAGCTGCGTCCTTTTCTGAATAAAAAATTCATTGTCATCCCCCAGAAGATGGAGGAAACCTATTATGAAAAATTCGTTTCTCCACTCATCGCCGCATTTGATGTGCATGCCAAGGGCTTCGTCATTAACTCGGAGAAATACGATCCGCATCCGGTATTAACGTTTACCGAAATTGCCGCCAAGAAAGCCACGCTCAGCATTTTTGAAAAAGGAAAAGAAGAAGAGGATGAAGAGGACGACGAAGCAAAAATCATGTTCA
>JBJMLY010000072.1:0-15761 GCA_045805025.1 Cytophagaceae bacterium
AGCGAAAAGCCTGTCACGGATGCTTAAAAGCCTGGAAAAGGAGAAGATGATTTATAAAGAACAGGATTCGAACGACAAGAGGTTGTTCAGGATTTTTCTCACTGATAAAGGCAAAGAAAAGCGGGAGCTGGCACGTAAAGCCGTTAAAAAATTCAATCAGCAGATACGAGAAGAGATCCCCGGACAAAAACTGGAGATATTCTTTGAAGTGATGCAAAAAATAAATAATATACTCGATCAAAAGAAGAATACCGAAACTACTTTTTAGTCATGAACAGAAAAATCAGAAAAGTCGCAGTGTTAGGATCAGGGGTGATGGGTTCCCGCATCGCATGTCATTTTGCGAATATCGGAGCGGAAGTGCTGCTGATGGATATTGCTCCTAAAGAACTTAACGAGGCCGAGAAAGCAAAAAAGCTTGCGCTGGATAATAAGATCGTCAAGAACCGTATCGTAAATGAGGCATTGCAGAATGCGATTAAATCCAACCCTGCTCCGCTCTATGATAAGGCTTTCGAAAAGAGGATAAGCACCGGCAACTTTGATGATAACATGAAAGATATTGCCAACTGCGACTGGGTTATTGAAGTGGTGGTGGAAAATCTGAATGTAAAAAAGATCGTTTTCGAGCAGGTAGAAAAATTCAGAAAGCCAGGAACACTGATTACCTCCAATACATCAGGCATTCCTATTCATCTGATGGCAGAAGGTCGTAGCGAAGACTTTCAAAAGCATTTCTGCGGAACCCACTTCTTCAATCCGCCCAGGTATTTAAAACTTCTTGAAATTATTCCAACCGCCAAAACCGATCCGGAGGTTGTGAAATTCCTGATGCACTATGGCGACTTGTATCTTGGAAAAACGACGGTGCTTTGTAAAGATACTCCGGCCTTCATCGCCAACCGGGTGGGAATATACTCCATCATGGAAGTGCTGAATGTAATGAAGGAACTGGATCTGAACATCGACGAAGTGGATAAACTGACTGGTCCGGTAATTGGCCGTCCGAAATCAGCTACCTTCAGAACAGCAGATGTCGTGGGGTTGGATACGCTTATAAAAGTAGCGAACAACCTGCATGCCGGATTACCCGAAGACGAAGCCCGGGATGCCTTTAAGCTTCAGGCTTACATCACCAACATGGATGAAAAGAAATGGTATGGCGATAAAACCGGACAAGGCTTTTACAAAAAATCAAAAGGGGTGGGCGGCAAAACCGAAATTCTCAGCCTGAACCTGAAAACCATGGAATATGGTCCTCAGCAAAAGGCAAAGTTCGCCACGCTGGAGCAGACCAAAACAATCGACAAGCTGCGCGACCGCTTTAAAGTATTACTGGCTGGAAAAGATAAAGCAGGCGATTTCTACAGAAAATCCTTCGCGGGCATATTCAAATATGTATCACACAGAATTCCTGAAATAACGGACGAGCTTTTCAAAATTGACGATGCCATGAAGGCAGGCTTTGGCTGGGAGCTCGGTCCTTTCGAGACATGGGATGCCGTAGGCGCGGAAAGGGGCATCAAGATGATGGAAGAGCTTGGCAGGAAGCCGGCTCAGTGGGTATACGACATGCTGGCTTCGGGGGCAAAGTCATTCTACAAAGTGGAAGGAGGCGCCAGAAAATTCTACGACATTCCATCCAAATCCTATAAGACGATTCCTGGCACGGAAGAATTTATCCTGCTCGATACACTGAGAGCGAATAAGATCGTCTGGGAAAATTCAGGCGTGACTTTATTCGATATCGGCGACGGAATTCTGAATCTGGAGTTCCATACCAAGATGAATACGTTGGGCGGTGAAGTGATCGAAGGAATCAACAAGGCAATCACGATTGCTGAAAAGGATTACAGAGGACTTGTGATCGGAAACGACGGAAGTAATTTCTCGGCCGGCGCGAACCTGGCACTGGTATTCATGTATGCCGTGGAGCAGGAATACGACGAAATTGATTTCATGATCCGTGCTTTCCAGAATACGATGATGCGTGTAAGGTATTCATCCATCCCTGTCATCGTCGCTCCTTATAACATGGCACTGGGCGGAGGTTGCGAAATAACATTGCACGCCGATAAAATCGCCGCTCACGCGGAAACTTATATCGGACTGGTGGAATTCGGTGTGGGTCTGATCCCTGCTGGAGGCGGCACCAAAGAATTTACACTGAGATGTTCCGACGCCTTTGAGGAAGGAGATATTCAACTGAATACACTGAAGAATTATTATATGAATATCGCCATGGCGAAAGTGGCTACTTCAGCACACGAGGCGAAGCAGATGCACATTCTCAGAGACGGCGACTTGATCGTAATGAACAGAAGCCGTCAGATCGCCGAAGCGAAAATGCTGGCCATCGAACTGGCCGAAGAAGGGTACACCCAGCAGAAGCAAAGGAAAGATATTAAAGTGCTGGGTAAGTCTGCCCTCGGAATGTTCTATGCGGGCGCCAACTCGATGTACTCCGGAAAATATATTTCAGCCCATGACAAGCTGATCTCTGAAAAGCTGGCCTACATCATGTGCGGAGGAGATCTTTCAGCACCGACCCAGGTATCCGAACAATACCTGCTTGATCTGGAAAGAGAGGCCTTCCTTTCCCTTACCGGCGAGAAGAAGACACTGGAAAGAATACAAAGTATATTGACGACGGGGAAACCACTTAGAAATTAGTTGTGAGTTGCTGGTTGTTAGTTATCAGGAACCAGTAATTAATTCAAAATTCAAAATTTAAAATTCAAAATTATGAACGTGTATATAGTGGCAGGTTACAGATCGGCGGTGGGAAAAGCTCCCAGGGGCTCATTCCGTTTCACAAGACCTGACGATCTGGCGGCAGAAGTGATCAAGTACCTGGTATCGCAGATACCCGGACTGGACAAAGAAAGAATCGACGACGTGATCGCAGGTAATGCTACACCCGAAGCGGAGCAGGGACTGAATATTGGAAGAATGATCGCGCTGATGGGACTGAACACCGTAAAGGTTCCAGGCATGACCGTGAACAGGTATTGTTCTTCCGGGCTGGAGACCATCGCGATCGCTGACGCCAAAATAAAAGCAGGTTATGGAGAATGTATTATTGCGGGAGGTGTGGAGTCGATGAGTCCGATTCCGTTTGGCGGATGGAAGATCGTTCCCAACCTGGATCTGGCAAAAAGCAATGCCGATTATTACTGGGGCATGGGACTTACGGCCGAAGCTGTTGCAGAACAGTATAAAGTTTCCCGTGAAGATCAGGATAAGTTTGCCTATAATTCGCACATGAAGGCGCTGAACGCGATCAAGAATGGTTTGTTCAAAAGCGATATTGTTCCTGTGAAGGTGAAAGAAACCTACCTGGACGAAAATGAAAAGAAAAAGACCAAAGAGTTTGTCGTAGAGAACGATGAAGGCCCGCGTGCGGATACTTCCATGGAAAGTCTGGCAAAATTAAGGCCTGTATTTTCCGCCACCGGATCTGTAACGGCGGGTAATTCTTCCCAGACTTCCGATGGAGCTGCTTTTGTAATGCTGATGTCGGAGAAAATGGTAAAAGAGCTGAATCTGAAACCAATCGCCCGCCTGGTGAGCTATGCCGTAGCCGGTGTGGAACCAAGAATTATGGGTATTGGTCCGATCGAGGCAATTCCCAAAGCAGTGAAACTGGCTGGCATGAAGCTGAACGATATAGACCTGATCGAGCTGAACGAAGCCTTCGCTTCCCAGTCTCTGGCTGTGATGCGCGAAACAGGACTTGATCCGGAAAAAGTAAATGTAAACGGAGGAGCCATTGCTTTAGGTCACCCGCTGGGATGTACCGGCGCGAAACTTTCGGTACAGATCTTCAACGAGCTCAGAAGAAGAAAGAAAAAATACGGCATGGTAACCATGTGCGTAGGTTCAGGCCAAGGGGCAGCAGGGATATTCGAATTGTTAAATTAGTCATGAGACTTGAGTATTGAGTCAGGAGATAATTATCTCTGCACTCAGTACTCATCACACATAAAAAACTCAATACACACTACTTACTACTCAATACTAAAACACTATGAGCACCAAGATTAAAGGCGGAGAATTTCTGATCAAGGAAACCAACGCAGCCGACATTTTTATTCCTGAAGAAAAGAACGAAGAGCAGAACATGATGGGTGATATGACCCGCGATTTTTTAAGTCATGAAGTGACTCCGATTCTGGACAAGATCGATCAGCAGGAAGAAGGCCTGATGCAGAAGCTGCTTGATAAAGCGGGTGAGCTGGGACTCCTGGCGACCTCCATTCCCGAAAAATACCAGGGCTTCGGAAAGGATTTCAACACGTCTCTCCTGATCACAGAAATCGTTGGCGCCGGGCACTCTTTTGCCGTAGCTCTTGCAGCTCACACAGGTATCGGAACATTGCCGATCCTGTATTTCGGAACAGAAGCACAGAAACAGAAATACCTGCCCGATCTTGGTAGCGGTAAACGCAAAGCCAGCTATTGCCTCACGGAGCCTGGCTCCGGCTCTGATGCTTTGGCAGCCAAAACCAAAGCGGTTCTTTCGGCCGATGGCAAGCATTATATTCTGAACGGACAGAAGATGTGGATCACCAATGCAGGTTTTGCAGAAATATTCATCGTGTTCGCTCAGGTGGATGGCGATAAGTTCACAGGATTTATTGTGGAGAAAGGTCCGGGTGTAACGCTGGGAAATGAAGAACATAAAATGGGTATTAAAGGATCTTCGACCAGACAGGTATTCTTCAACGACTGCAAAGTGCCGGCAGAAAATGTGCTCGGACAAATAGGCAAAGGCCACCTGATCGCTTTTAATATTCTGAACATCGGAAGAATTAAACTTTGTGCTGCCGCCCTGGGAGCTTCCAAGAAGACCAGCACGCTGGCAATTAAATATGCCAAGGAAAGAATCCAGTTCAAGCAGCCGATTGCCAACTTCGGAGCTATTCAGCACAAGCTTGCCGAACAGGCCATTCAGATCTATGCCTGCGAATCGGCCATGTACAGAGCCGGTAACGACATACAGCATGCCGAAGAGAAACTGGCATCTGAAGGAAAGTCGTACGAAGAAGCCTTGATGGGTGCAGCATCCGACTATGCCATCGAATGCGCGATCCTGAAAGTAGCCGGATCTGAAGTATTGGATTATGTGGTCGATGAAGGTGTGCAGGTTTTAGGAGGCTATGGATTCTCGGCAGATTATCCGATGGACAGAGCCTATCGCGATTCACGCATCAACCGGATATTCGAAGGAACAAACGAGATCAACAGAATGCTGACGATGGACATGCTTTTAAAGAGAGCCATGAAGGGTGAGTTGGACGTGATGGGGGCTGTGATGGCCATACAAAAAGAGCTGACCGGAATTCCGGAATTCGGAGAAGAAGATACCGCCCTATTTGCGGCAGAGAAGAAGGCGCTTAAGAATATGAAAAAATCCATGCTGATGATCGCCGGATCCGCCGCCCAGAAATTTGTAGAAAAGCTGGCAACGGAGCAGGAAATCCTGATGAACCTGGCGGACATTTGCATTCTCACCTATATGGCAGAGTCAGCCATCCTGAGAACAGAGAAGCTGATCAGCATCAAAGGCGAAGATGCCTGCAAGGTACAGATCGATATGGCGAAAGTCTATATTTCGGATGCCCTTGACAAAGTGAACATTGCCGGAAAGAATGCCATCAATGCTTTCACGAGTGGTGACGAGCAGAGAATGCTGCTGATGGGACTGAAGAGATACACGAAGATCGCTCCGATGAATACGAAAGATGCCAGAAGAAGAATCGCTGCTAAACTGATCGATGCGGGGCAGTATTGTTTCTAGTTGTTGAAGGATTAACATAATAATTTTGCGGCTTGCGGTATTTACGCAGGCCGCGTTTGTTTCAGGAGCTACCACCCCTGCCCCTCCTTGAAAAAGGAGGGGCAGGGGTGGTAGCTATTTTATGTTTAACCGCCGAGTTATTGCTTACTGTGACATAATCCGGATGTGTGAATTCCCCTCCTCGCAGAATATTGCTAAATGTAGAAATGTTAATTGAGGAGGGGCAGTCAAGAAAGCACGTACAAACCCCTAGTCTTTCTTTCTTCTACCCATCGCCAGATAATAAATCGGAATACCCGCCAGTGTAATGAGCAATCCCGGCCAGGTGAACCTGGGTTTATAGATGATTAGAAGAATACAGAAGGCTGCACCCATGATGATGTAGAGTATCGGCAGCACGGGATAAGCAAAGGTTTTATAAGGGCGCTCGGCATCCGGCCTGCGTTTGCGGAGAATAAATACTCCAGCTACCGTAAGAATATAAAACAGCACCACCACAAAAGAAACCATATCCAGCAGGTCTCCATATTTTCCGCTCAGGCACCAGAAGCTGGCCAGCACACATTGCATCCACAAAGCGGGCTGAGGTACGTTGAATTTGTTGAGTTCTCCTGCCTGTCTGAAAAACAGACCATCTTTGGCCATCGTGTAATACACTCTTGCTCCTGCCAGGATTAATCCATTATTGCATCCGAAAGTAGAGATCATGATCATGAGGGCGATGATGATCGTTCCCCAGTCGCCGAAGATGATCTGCGAAGCAGCGACGCCCACCCGGTCTTTGGCGGCATGGGCAATACCATCCAGTGGCAGAACGGAAAGGTACATGACATTGGCGAGCACGTAGATGCAGGTGACCATGAGCGTTCCAAGCAGAAGACTTAGGCCGATGTTGCGTTTCGGGTCTTTGATCTCGCCGGCAATAAACGTGACGTTGTTCCAGGCATCGTAGCTGAAGATGGATCCGACCATGGCGGCGGCGATCAGGCCGATGCTGTTGAGCAGATCACCGTTTTCTCCGGCCAGGCTTTGCATGGAATGAAGATTCCAGCCCTTCGACCAGTTGGCATTCCAGACTTCCGCTTTCATCATGATAAAGCCGAAGACAATCAGTCCAAAAAGGCTGAGCAGCTTGGTAATCGTGAAAACCGTCTGAACATGTTTGCCTTTTTCCACGCCCCGGGTGTTCAGGAACGTAAGAAAAACCAGGCATGCGATAGAAAGGACCTGGGCCGAAGAAATCTTCAGGAATTCCGAATCAAGGATCAGATTGTCTTCATTGAAAGCCGGGATCAGGTAAGCCGTGAAGCGCGAAAATGCAACGCCCACTGCAGCGATCGTCCCGGTTTGTATGATGGCGAAAAAACTCCATCCGTAAAGAAAGGCAAGCAAAGGGTGATACGCTTCACGCAGGTATACGTATTGTCCGCCTGCTTTCGGGAACATGCCGCTCAGCTCGCCATAGCTGAGAGCTGCCATCATGGTCATGAAGCCTGCGAGGAGCCAGATCATAATGAGCCAGGCCGGGCTGCCCACATTCCGCACGATATCGGCGCTGACAATAAAAATTCCCGAACCGATCATGGAGCCGGCTACGATCATAGTGGCGTCACGAAGTCCGAGGCTTGGTTTAAAGTGTTGTTCCGCCATCAGATCTTAAACTTCACGACCGTTACAAAATCTCCGCTTCTGCCTTCATCGTCTTTGGCGCTTTCTACTTCCTTGTATTTTCTCAGCTGCTGGCGAACGGTATCTTTCAGAACTCCGCTCCCCCGGCCATGAATGACTTTGGCTTCGTTGACACCCAGAAGCAATGCATCGTCTACCCAGGCGGTCAGAAGTTCAATGACTTCATCTTTCATTTTACCGCGCACATCCAGCTCAAACTGAAAGTGCATCAGCTTTTCGCGCGTGTCGATGCCTGCGGACTTCATCGGGTTTTCAGATTTAGTTTCCTCCTCTTCTTCCGGGGTTTCTGTTAAAGTAACCCTGGATTTTTTAACCTTCATTTTCATAGGGCCCATGGCGACTTCCAGATCATTGCCTTTAATGGAAATTACCTGGGCGGGAGTTTCCTGTCCGTCCAGCAGTACAAAGTCTCCCGGTTTTATTTCTGACATATAGAATCGTTTTGAATTCTAATTTAAGAATAAGATCATTAATTAGATAGGACATTCAAATGTAGATAAGGCAACGCTGGAAATGAAAGAAGGGATACAGGCAGCACGCTGAAGCGTCATTTAGTTGTCTTATCCATCATTCTCATCAGATCATAAAGAGAATAAATGCCCGGTTTATCCAGGAGAATGATTTCACCCGTAAAATGCCGAAGCTTAATGGAGCCTGCTTCCAGAAGCAATGTATCAGTTTCTTTCAGTTCCTGATTTACGTTGGCCTGGAAACCGTTAATCCGTATGCTTCCGTTTATTTCAGAAATGCCGAAAAAGGAACGCGGGCGGACTACGTCAAAAGTCAAGGTATTCATCACGATTCCCTGGTGATACTTATGAATGTGTTTACGATAACAGTACCAGTTGTACAGATCCCGGAAGTCCTGGACACCCGGTTCTTTTTCCATTGCACGCAGGTAATACTTGTCCAGGCTTCCATGATAATTGTTATCTTCCAGAAAGGCTGCCAGCAGGATATAATGAGAAGCCAGGGAAGTATCGGCTTGCAGAAATGAAGGAATCTTACTGGTATAATAATATTGTAAATGTCCGTATTGAGGAAAACCATTCACACTAATATCAATGAGTGTCTGGTTATTTTCTATAGCGGTGATCGCAAGAGAGTGCTCATTCGAAATTTTTGAATCAAGCATCTCGTCCCATATATTCATATACTTTAAGGAATACGAATAATTTTTTCCAGTCTCTTTCTTTTCCAACCCTGATAATGACCAGGTAACTGTTACGGTGTCTCCGGGAAAAAGAAATCCCGGCGTATACTCATCAAAATTAAGATGAGTAGGACAGGCAAGACTGACGTGGAATCCAAGATTGCGGCGAATTAAGGATTGCACCCGATTGGTCTCATAGTGCGGATATTTTTTCTCTTTAGGACATAGGGTTTTCAGCTCGTGTATACCCGATCCATGGTATTCAAAAAATTTTCCGGAAGAGTGTACCAGGGAGATAAAGGCAGAGGAATCAAGAAAGAGTTTATCTGTTTCGTAAAGCAAACTGCCCATCCGTATGGTGTCTTGCTTCTGATTGAAAATATTTCCCTTAGAAGCAAGGACGATAAAATCCGGCAAAGGAGTTCCGGAAGAAGTCTGAGTGATGGGAAAAAACGCCAGAATAAGAATATACCTGAGCATGAGTACAATATATGCATTTTAATACAAGCAGGTTTGAATGTCAATTTTTACCTTTAAAATACGAGTCTTTAGAAATATTTTTTATAGAATAAATCCCCGTTAGTATCAAGGACTTGCCTGAATAATCCCCTCACTAATCTCCTGTTTTACAGGTGATGTTTCCCAAATGACATTACTCATTTTCAATAGATTACATTATCACGTTTGATAATTGCTGAGTTTTTAAAAAACAATTATTTATTTTGACTAAAAACTATAATGAATTGTATTAATTATATATAATACAAACATGTAGCTTGAAATAGCAATATAAATACAAAGAAAAGTTAAAATAATTAATTACATTTATAAACTAAAATGGATTAAGCTGTACTATTTTCTTTTTGTCTATGAAAAAATATTTACTGATCATTTTCATTCTTGCCCTTACCATTTCTTCTTACGCTCAGACAGCTCCTTTCGGCGGGCAATGGGGTTGTCCTTCGGTTCCTGTGACCGGAGCCTTTGATACCACTTGCTTTAAGAAGACGGGGGAAATAAAACTCGGGCAAGGCTACTTCGACCAGTTCGGTTCTTCGGATCCGATTTATGCCATCATACCTCAGAACAGACCATCATACGCGATCGGTTTTGCAGTCGCCTGGGCTTACTACAGAAATGTATTGGGCAACGATGGAATGGGCATCAACCAATGGTTTGCGACAGCGATTCAGGAAAACGGTTTCTCCACTTATAACGACGGCGTAAGTTTACCCAACACGATTTACGATGTGGAAGCCGGCACTAACGTGGCGGTTCCCTGCGACTATCCGCGCGGATGCAACAGCAACACTTGTGCGGGCGCCGGCTATTGCTGGCACGTTTCGCAGAACGGCACCGATGGTCCCTTCCACAATACGCAAACCGGTTATATTACCATCGCTCCCTATATTCCCAACAGATACCCTGCTCCTGCCACAACCTATCAGCCGAAATTCAACAGCACGTTTGAGATGGCAGCAATGAACAAAACATTTTATGATTTATCGATCTACAGAAGGGCTCAGTATCTGAATGGTGTGGACCTTGCCTCGATCGAATCTTCCGGCAACGATCCTTATGGCGTGGAGGCTGCCCAGGGATATGCATATAATATCGGCCCGAACGGATCGAATTCCATAAGTCTTCAGGGTTATACATTGCCTGCCGGTTTATCTACGAATACGAACTGGGCTTCTTCCTATTATTCCGGAGGTGTATCATGCTATGCTCAGCGAATTTCTTCAATCACCGCCGTGCTGGATAATAACGAAGCCTATGCCGTATCTCATTATCCTGCCGGCTGCGGAGGCACTGTGACTAACTGGGACTTCTATTCTTTCTACGATCAGCTGATTTCCTGGGATACCGTTTCTGCCAGCATCGATCGTCTATTGATTATGTATCCGGATGTCAATGCGGCAGTTTATAAAGCCAAGGTGCAGGCGGCCTTCAACAGTGTTAAAGGGGGCCTTCCTCTTTCGTACCGGTATGAATTCGGTGCCGTGGTGGATGCGTTGGTGATGAATTTACCGAAAGACGATCCGGGCGCTACGGCTGCTTACGCCATCGTTCCCAACGGAAAATGCAAGCTCGGGTGTCGCGCTCCTTATGCCCGGATTATTCCTAAAAGTCCGCTGGCAATTTGTCCCGGACAAACCGTATTGCTGGAAGCTGATGTGGACTCACCCAACTCTACCGTTCAATACCAGTGGCAGCTGAATGGTGCCAATATTGCTGGCGCCACTTCTTCCAGCTATACGGCATCGGCGGCAGGAACATACGGGCTCAGCGTATGCTGGACTTCCAATCTGGAAGGCACCGCTTCTTCGGTTACCTGCTGCGCACAGACCCAATGCACCGTTACGATTACGGCCATGGCCAACTGCGGAACATGCGGCATTAATTTTACCGCCGTGCCTACGGCCAACTCCTGTACAGGAATGAATAACGGCTCAATTGCCGTGACGGTCACATCGACTCCGGGCGGCTATGTAGCAGGCGAAGATTTTACCTACATTCTTATTGGTCCCTCGAATCCGACATTGGTAACATCGGCCAACTCCAATTTGCTGACTAGAAATTATTCCGGTCTGACAGACGGGCGATATGTAGTGGAGATCAGGAGAGCTTCCAATCCGGCCAACTGCTTCCTGATGAAGGATGTCATCATCACCCCGACTACCGTGATCAAGGAATCCTTAACGGCTGCAAACCTGGGAGGATCTTCCTGCAACAAACAGTTAAAAGCTACGCTGGTAAATCAGAAGCCCAATACATGCAATGTGCGTTTAAGCTGGGGCGCCCTTACCACGAATAACTGGGATGCTTCGTATTCGCAGTCCTTTATCGTGAACGGTCAAACCTACAAGTACATGTATGAATATGTGAATAACGCGACTACACAGGACGACCCATGGGCATGGTGGCCTTACAACTGGCCCCAGGGAGGTCCGGGCGGCGGCGGAGCGGGTGCGCCGAACTGGCAGAATATTTCAGTGAACGACGGCGATACAATCTGGGGAACTGCGTCTACGATTGTTCCGCTTGGAACTCCTGCTCCCGGTTTTATCAACGGAGGTCTGGTGGTTGACCTGGTAACGGCGGGAACTACTTTTACCAATCTGGCTACCAGCGCCAATGTCACCAACATACAATGGAAATATCAGGGAGCAGCTCCGGTCACAGGAACCAGGCAGCTGATCGATAATGTAACCGGCACATTCACCAAGTATATTGTGAATTGTCCGGTCGTGGCGCCTCCCGCGTATACGTATTTGTGGACTCCGGCAACCGGACTTTCCAACCCTGCCATCACGAACCCCGTGGCGGCTCTTAATGGAACGCAGACCTATACGATTACGGCAACGCATCCTACTAATGCCAGCTGTAAACTTACGGCTTCGGTATCAGTGACAGACAATTGCTCAACACTTCCCGTTGAATTTATAAGCTTCGATGCGGAAGAAATTAATTCCGTGGTAAACCTGAGCTGGATTACAGGCAGTGAAAAAAACTGTAAGACATATGTGGTAGAGAGAAGCAAGGACGGAATCCATTTTTCATCGATCGGCAGCGTCGACTGCAGTAATGCCGGCCATGTAACCGAGTATAAATTGGAGGACTACAACGCAGTGGTTGGCGGTATATCTTACTACAGAATAAAGGAAGAAGACAACGATGGACTTAGCTTTTATTCGGAGGTCAGGGAAATCAGCATTAATAATATACAGATTCAGATACATCCGAATCCATTTGGCAACGATACCAAAGTCCACATTGAAGGAACGTTAAACGAGCCGGTAAAAATATCGGTGACAGACCTGATCGGAAGATCGCTATGGGAGAAAACGCTTACCACAGAGAAAGATATTATACTGGGCGCAGAATTATCGGCTGGTGTGTATATCGTACAGGTGTCTTACAAAAATGTTAACAGGAATTATAAGATTGTGAAGCAATAAATTAATTAGACAATTAGACAATTAGACAATTAGACAATTAGACAATTAGACAATTAGACAATTAGATTTTTCCTACTGAATTTTTCAGGTATATGAAAATATTTTCTACTGCCGGCCTGTTTTTTTATTTTATAGCTACTGCTGCACATGCACAATGGGGTAAGGCGCCGGCGGGCTGGGGTGATTTTGCGATCGGACTGACAGATGATGCCACGAAGCTGGCTATTATCACCACAGCGAAGGGAGTTCCGACACAGCTTCATTACAGAGTACGTTACATCAACGGTGGTGTTGATATTGCCAGCAACTGGTACAGCTGGGCAACCGGAGGAGGATCCATTGCGACAAATTTTATCAACGACAGCAAAGCCATCGGTATGCAGGCGGCATTTAATATTTACATGCTGCAGGAAGATGCAGGGGCTGCGGTAGCGATCAGCAACATGCAGAACGCCACGTTTATGCAGAAATACTTCTGGAACATCCGTGATGTGGCCAACAAAGCGAACGGGAATAAATGCGCGTTTATCGTAGAGCCCGATACCTGGGGCTACCTGATCAAGAATTGTTATCCGTCTCCTACGGCGCCCGGCTCCAACGATCCGACTATCCGTCCTAACCTTGTTACGACCTGTAATCTCAGCGCTCTGGGTTTTCCGGAACTTGTGGGCTCGCCCAATACGATGGCAGGGGTTGCGCAAGGCATCATTAAAATGATACGCATCCATGCTCCCGATGCTGTGCTGGGATTTCATACCAACCACTGGGCTACCTGGTCCAATGGAGCCACAGGTGCTTCCTGCCTGGGTACCAACTGCGGAGGCTTTTACACCTGCCAGGCGGGAATGCCCTTCTGGAGCACCGGTGATATTGATGCTGGCGCCGATTTTCAGATCGCCTGGTATAAGGAACTATTCGGAGGCGCTACTTCCTGCGACCGGGGTGATTTTCTGGTGGTCGAAAAATATGGTTTCGATGAAGGAGGCCGCTGGGCAGCGTTCGGGGCATCGAGGACTTGTCTGTATTACGGTGCTACCCAATATCAGAACTGGCTTCGCTGGTCCAAGAGAATGGGGCAGGGCATTAATCTTCCCCTGCTTGGCTGGCAGATTCCGGTCGGACATACCGGCTTGCCCAATGCGATCAATCAGTATGAAGACACCTTCATGGAATATTTTTTCGCGCACAAAAGTGAATTTTACTGCGCGGGTTTTATCGGACTCTTCATGGGTCCGGGTGTTGGGCAATCGACATTATATACCAATGGAGCCGGATCGGGAGACGGAGGCTGGTTCTTCAGCAATCTGCGAACGCAGCTGGATCCTACAAGACCGATCAATATGAATGTGAGTACCAACGGATGCGGAGGAACAATTACCGTGACCCCTGGCTGCAGCTCGCTACCGCTCGACCTGATCTCTTTCAGCGCCGAAAGAAAAAATGAAGGGACTGAAATCTCCTGGGTTACCGCCAATGAGATTAATGTAGTGGGATTTACGCTGGAGAAAAGTACAGACGGCGTTCATTTCAGCCCAATTGAGTACCTGAATGCCGGGAATAAAGCCGGGGGATATAGTTTTTATTCCGTTTATGACGATCAGTTCACGGCGCGACGTATCTACTACAGACTTAAAGAAACCGATACAGATGGAAAAGCGATGGAAAGCAGGATCATCAGTATTCAGAACAACTATTCTTCGTCCGTGAAAATTTATCCTAATCCTGCTTCCGGTAAAATCTTTGTAACCCTTTCCGGCTTTGTGCAAAAAGACTATAGCTTCAGAATTTTCAACAGTCTGGGTTCCGAAGTTTTTTCGGCAGATCTGCAGACTGCACAGAATGAAATCAGCCTGAGCACTCTTCCTTCTTCTCTTTACCTCTATAAAGTGTTCAGTCCGTCCGGCGAAGAGCTGGAGCATGGCAAGCTGATGTTGGAATAAGCAATTTTGAGTTTTGAATTTTAAATTTGCATTGTATCCTTCGCCAGTGCTCTGTAAATGATTCAGATTATCCAGATCAAATCGTTTTGCAGCTCATCCTTCTCAAAAGTTTCAGATGCGACACAATTCCTCCCCAATAGCTGGTCTGATTCGGGGTTATTCCATGCTCCAGAAGTATCTTGTACAAGATCCTGTTTAAGGCAGGATAATGAATATGATGGTAATGCGGGAATAAATGATGTGCAATGTGATTATTGAATCCGCCCAGAATAAAATTTGCCGTTTCACTGAAAGGATGCATATCGTTCGAGCTTTTAATCTGATTCATCATCCAGGAACTGTTAATGAATCCATCTTCATTGGTTGTAGGATATTCCGTGTCTTCTACATGATGCGTCATAAAAAATGTAAAAAGCAGGAATAAAGATTGCGACAGATGCATCAATAGAAATCCTGTCAGAACGATTTGCCAGGACTGTAGGGAAAACAAAAGGGGAAATACGAATACAACGCTCAGGTAAAAAGCTTTCTGGGTCCAGAATGAAAGGTCGTAAATAAAATTTTTGTTTTCGTTGTATTCACTTTTTGAAAACAGGATCACAAAATCCTTGACGAAGACCCAGAACAGGGAATAGGTGGTATAGGCTATAGGGGCATACCAGTGCTGATAGCGGTGATACCAGTAATGCGGACTATCAGGAACCACGCGAATAAGCTTTGATATTTTCAGATCGGAATCATAACCTTCAACATTGGGAGCATAATGATGAGAATGCAAGTGTCTTTGCTTCCATGCTTCGGCATGAGCGCCTACCAGACTATAAATAAATACGAAGCAGAGGTTGTTGGCATTCTTACTTTTGAAAATGGTATTGTGGGAGAAGTCATGCGAAAAGTTGAAGGCGAACAGCATGGATATGAATCCATAGGCCACAAAGCATAGCAGAAAGACCATGGGATTGCCGATAAGATATAAAGCCCAATAAGAGAGAACCGTGAGAGATGCATAGAAAATAAATTTCACACTGAGCTTAAGGATAAAGGCAGCTCCGCCGGTATCTAGCTTTTCTCCAACCTGTTTATAAATGGTCTTAAGCAACGCACTGTCTTTGGCGACATGAATGTGTTTATCTCTCATAGCGAACAGGATTAAATTTTTGCGAGGCTCCCATCGCTTTCAGAAATCTGAAATGGGAAGCGAGGGATTTTACATA
>JBJMLY010000073.1:0-3880 GCA_045805025.1 Cytophagaceae bacterium
ATATGATACCGGTCCATCCTGCAGTGGCCTTCGGATTGGTGGTCGTCGCCAAAGATCCGGCAGGAAATTTTCTGGTGATGAACCCACAGAAACAGGGCAATGATTTTTACGTGGATGTGAATAATCAGGCGAGTTATACTAAATACACAGCGATCGTTTATCGGGATGATATCAATGTGCCGAATCATAATTCGGAGAACTATGATCTTAATGTTGGAAATTCAATAACCACCGGCCTGAAGGCCATTAGCTCATCTTCCGATATAAAAATTTATCCAAATCCGCTTATGGATGAACTTACGGTTGAGACGACAGGCTTCAATGGTGCGAAAATGACGATTATGGATCTTTTTGGAAGGGAAGTTTATAGCGGCACTCTCCAGGCGTCCCGAGAGCTCATTAATACTTCAACTCTGGGGAATGGCATATACCTGCTTAGCCTCAAAGAGGCCGACAAAACAGTTTTTATTCAGAAAATCATAGTCAATAAGTAGATGAGATTACTAGTGCTCTTTTTGCTCATTGCCTGCATCTCCTGTAAAAGTTCGCAGAAGTCTAAGGTGAACTATGAAAGTTCGGTCATTAGTATGGAGAAGACCGCCTGCTATGGGAAATGTCCTGTGTATACGATCACTATTTACGGAACAGGTAAGGCTGAATATGTGGGAGTAAAGAACGTGAAGAAAGCGGGCAAATATGAAAAACAGTTAAGTGAGGAAGAATGCCTGAAACTTTTCAAGGCTTTTGATGCATCCAACTTTTCCGACTTTCATTCGGAATACGATTCAGGCATAACTGATGTACCCACTACGATGATCTCCTTTCTGCATCGGGGCTATAACAAAACCATTAAAGACCGGGTCAATGCTCCTCTGGAATTAAAAAACCTGGAAGCGATGGTGGCCGCCATAGGAGAGAGTGAAGGTTGGACAAAAGTGGAATAATAAAAAAATGACAGTGGGCGATTAAAGCCGGGTAATATTATTTTTTACTGACCCTAAGTAATTTTTCCTTCTCTTCTTTGCTAAGGCTCTTATAGCCCGAGCGGTTGATCTTGTCGAGGATGGAGTCAATCTCGGCCTGGCTTGGAGTACTCAGGTCAATGTTTTTATTGGAATAGACTTTCATTCGCGGCTTGCCGATATTTCTAAACCATCCTGAAATGACATTGATGGGCTTACCCATGTCATAGCCTCGATGCAGTAAACGGATGTAGGTAAAGCCCAGCAAGGCCCCGCCAAGGTGGCATATATTCCCTCCCGCATTCGACTCTATAGTGCCTATGATTGAAATAAAAATATAGAATGCTACGATGTAAATGATTCTTACAGGTCCCAAAAGCAAAAGATGAAACCGGTGCTGCGGCAATAAGGTTGCGGCTGCTACGGCTATCGCATATACTGAGCCGGAAGAACCAATGAGCAGGCTTGGGTTATTTATGAAGTAGGGAATGGAATTGAACGCAAGCAGGTAAATAAGGCCGCCTATTAAACCGCCGAGAATATAAATATTGATAAATCTTCTGTTTCCAATATACTCCATGATAAGCTTTCCGAACCAGTAGAGAAAGATCATGTTAAACAGGATATGGAATATATCGATAAACTGAGTTTTATGGTTGAACACATTGTGTCCGAAGAAATAGGTAAAAATAGTCCAGGGCTTTCGGATGAATTCAAAAAAATCGGAAGGGAGATGGAATTGCAGATAAACCCAGGCAAAGGCCTCAGCCATCGCTTCGTTCTGAGAAATTCTTACCACGATCCAGAAAAAAACCAGGACAAGGTAAATGGCCACATTGATTACAATGATCTTAAACAGGCCGTTATCCTGTTTCTGCAAATTATATTTTAGTTCGTCCAGTATACCGCTCATCAGTAAAAGTCAGTTCTTTGTTTCTGCCAGTATTTAATAAGTATATAACCAAATAATGCGCCTCCTAAATGGGCGAAATGTGCAATGGTGTCTCCTTCAAACTTGCTTATCCCCAGGTAAAGTTCCAGGAATATATATCCTATAACGAAATATTTGGCTTTAATGGGTATCGGAATAAACATCAACATGAGTTCAGTATTGGGGAATAACATGGCGATAGCAATTAAAAGTCCTGTAATGGCACCGGATGCCCCTACCATTCCATGATTTAAATGAGCGGAATAAATTTGATTCACATAGAGCTTGCTCTGATTTATATAAGAGATATTCTCAGGTTGATTTTTAAATTCTTTTATGAAATCATAAAGCTGGGTATAGGCCATTTTGTAATTGTCCTGAACAAAAGAGCTGAATTCGGCCGGGCTTGGTTTAAAAAAATAGGAATTCACTTCCGCTTGAAGGTTCTGAAGTTCAATAAAAGTAATTCCTGATTGAATAAATGCGGCACCGATACCGCAAATCATATAAAACAAAAGAAATTTCTTTGATCCCCAGAATGTTTCCAAAAGCGATCCAAAGCTTATGAGAGCAAACATATTAAAAAAGATATGTCCTATGCCGCCATGCATGAACATGTGCGTAAGAACTTGCCATGGCCGGAAATTTTCTGAAAGAATAGGGTACAGCACGAAAGTATCAGTCAGGCTGCCTCCAAAAAAGGATAGAGCAAAAAATCCCAGATTAATAAATAGTAGATTTTTTACTACGGGCGTCAGGTTTAAATTCATAAACTATGATTTACTGAAATAGCGGGCTATTTTTTCCATATCCAGAATTACGATAGTTAGATTGCCGTTGGGAGCATAATTAGGCGTCTTGCACCCGAATAGCTGATCGATCAGGGTATTCATTTCTAAAGGAGTAAGCTTGGTGCCTGGCTTAAGGGAAGATTTTTTTGCCATAGCCCGGGCAAGATTTTCCCTGCGCTCAATCTTTAGATCCATCTTGTTGACCTTGAATTGTTCGATCAGTCCTTCGAAAAGATTTTTTTCAGAGCCACTGGGTACATCGGCAGGAATTCCATTGACTACCAGGGTGGTTTTCCCGAATACATTGAATACAAAGCCCAGGGCTTTAATATCTTCTTCCATTTCCATCACCAGCGCAAAATCGGCCGGACTCAGCTCGATCGACTGAGGGAAAAGAAACTGCTGCGAAGCGCCGAATTTATTCTGAAGCAGGTTCAGGTATTTTTCATAGAGGATCCTTTCGTGCGCTGCCTGCTGGTCAACCAGCATCATGCCCGATTTGATCTGACTTACAATAAAGCGGTTGTGAAGCTGAAAGGTTGATGGGTTTTCGGTATAGAGCTGCTCCTTGTCGATCCTCACGCCGCTTTCCATGGTATTGGCCGCACTGCTGATGATCAGCGCCATATCGTCTCCATCCTGCTTGATGTCACTCATGTTCTTTTTATCCGTTTCAAAATTTTTGTAAAGCTCTTCCCAGTTATTCTGGTTCACTTTATCTCTCTCTGAACGAAACTCGGTCTTTGGAGTTTTAAATTCTTTGCTGGCATATTGATTTCCAAAGCCTCCGAAATTGATATTGTGGTCAAAATCGATGGAAGGAATGATGTTATGAGTAGCCAGCGCCTTTTTTACCGCCGCCCGGATGATGGCATAGACCGTTTTTTCATCGTCAAACTTAATTTCGGTCTTGGTCGGATGTACATTAATATCGATATGTTTCGGGTCGATATCAATGAAGAGCACATAGAAAGGAAAGTTTTCGTCGGAGATCAGCTCCTCAAAGGCGTTCATTACCGCATGATGCAGGTAGTTGTGGCGGATGTAACGGTAATTGACGAAAAAGAATTGTTCTCCCCGCGTTTTTCGGGAATGTTCGGGCTTTCCTATGTAGCCGTGTATTTTAATAACGTTGGTATCTTCCTGGCAAGGGATCAGTTGTTCCTTATAGCCCGCACCGAATATGGAAATGATCC
>JBJMLY010000074.1:0-8710 GCA_045805025.1 Cytophagaceae bacterium
GGTATGAACAGTGATTATATAAAGAGCCGCAGCATTGATGCCGGTGGCAAATGAATACAGAGAGGCGCCTGCGGGTGCTTCATATTTTCCTTCGGCCACTTTCACACCGGTCACGCTATGAATTTCATAATTGACAATTTTTGAATGGTCAAACCGGGTGTAAATATTTACCTGGTTATCATGAGAAGCAATAAAAATATTCTCGCCGGAATTGCTGATGCTCCTAACACCTGAATAAGTATAACTGCCATTTAAATCGACCTGCCTTAAACGGTAATAGCTTGTGCCCGGCGCTGCAGTGAGATCGGTAAAATTATAAGATTTGTTTTGAAGACTGGTTCCGTTCCCATCGACCTGGCCTATTTTTGCAAAATTAATTCCGTCCAGACTTCTTTCGACATCGAAATGACTGTTGTTTTGTTCTGAAGCTGTAAGCCAGCTGAGCATAACAAAGCCGTCGTCATTTCTCTCTGCTGAAAAAGAAACTAATTTTATCGGAAGAGAAAGACAGTTGGAAAACTGAGAAGTGCTTTTAAGCAATGTGGTTTCTGTAGCCGTGGCGGAGCTTTGCTGCGCAGCCGTAAGCGTAAGTCCGGTGAGTGTCCATGTCGTGCCTGTTACCACCGTTGAGCCAAGATAAATTTCTCCCTCGCAATCACAACCGGCACCGGTAATTGAATTGGTGTACACATGAATGCTGTCTCCGTTGACAGAACCTGTACCGCTTATGCTGGTGGCAGTCGTAGCAGTTATAACAGGAGCAAGGATGCTTTCATTGGCAGTGGCATTGAGCTCAATGCCCAGTCCCGCGTTGCAATATATTTTATTGAAGGTGATTTCATTATTCTGAGAGCCACCCTCTACAAACACACCGGGTCCGTTCCCTGCTATGTTTCTATTAAATGCAATGATGTTTCTGGCAGACAGCGACCCTCCTACAATATTCATGGAATTCCTTCCTCTGATATTTAGACCCCAGTCTTCATTACCCAGGCTTATGGTACCGGTCTTATCGCAGCCAATGTAATTACCAAGGAATACAATGCTGGTGTCATTTCTAAAATACACGCCTTCGTTTTGATTTCCCGAACAAATATTTCCCTCATTGGCGCCCGAGCCACCAACGATGCAGCCTTTACCCTCGTTAATGGAAATTCCGGCCCAGGCATTTCCCAGCTTCACAGCGCCCGACATCATCAAAGTTCCGGAAGAATCCACACCGCAATAGTTTCCTTTGATAACGGTTCTACTGCAGGTCAAAGATCTCAAACCATCGCCCACGCCGGAAGCGCCGTTACCCGAGAGTACATTTCTCTCCGCGAGGGTAGAACCACCTATGATACATTGATTCGATGAGTCGCCGATGAATAATCCGTTACCCCAGTTTGAGATTACGGTTAGTCCATCAGAGCCAACGCCCGAGAAATTCGCTTTCACGATCGCTCCCGTAACCAGATGATTGAGGTTAATTCCATCGCCTCCGTTTCCGGAGGCGATATTCCGGCTGGAGAAGGTGCTGCCGCCGATCACTAAACCAAGGCATTGAAAGGCAGAGATTCCATTTCCTTTGTTGCCTCTATTGAGCAAGCCAGTGCCATCGACGCCGCAATAATTTCCAACGACGGAGACGTTGTTGCATTGATTGATATTTATTCCTGTTCCGATATTTCCTGACGAGTAATTTCTTTCCTGTACACTGGCGCCTCCAATAACTGCGCGGTGACTGTTATTTAGAACAGCAATTCCATCACCTGTGTCGGGCAATAGAGTGGTCTTGTCTAAACCGAGTCCGACAATATTACCCTTGATCACGGCATCGGTTGACAGGTCGATTAAAATCCCAGTCGAACCATTTGAGGATGATATATTTCCTTCTCCGGGCAAGGAACCTCCTACCGTTGGAAAATTTGAATTTACTGTAATCCGGATTCCATTCCCTCTATTGGAGCGGGCCAGATTTCCTGAACCGTCCACCCCCACATAATTTCCTTTTACCACAGCATTCGTGGAATTGGTGATCTCAATTCCGTTTCCTCCATTTTTGGAAACTATATTCATTTCCGCGCTGGTCGCGCCGCCAATGATGGCTCGATGACTTAGATTATTTATAACCAATCCCGGCTGACCGTTTCCTATCGGTGTGGTTTTGTCCAAACCGAGCCCGACAATGTTTCCTTTCAGAATCGCATCGGTTGACTGATCAATATAAATTCCTATTTGCCCGTTGCCCGAAACGATATTTCCTTCCCCTGCTACCGTTCCTCCAACGGTTGGAAAATTTGAATTGCTCACAATTCTGATTCCAACGGCTCCATTTCCCTTGGCGATATTTCCGCTCACATCCACTCCGATATAATTATTTTTTATCACCATATTCGTGGAGTTGGATAGATCCAGTCCATTTCCTGAGTTGGAAGAAACCAGATTTCTTTCGGGAACTGTGCTTCCTCCGATCACGAGCCTGTGGCTCAGGTTGCCGGCTTGAATACCCGCTTGCAAATTTCCTAAGGAGGTTGTTCCATTGAGGCCCAGCCCTATGATATTTGCTTTTACACTGCAATCGGTTGACTGGTCTATAAAAATTCCGGCCCAGGAATTGGCAGAGACGATATTTCTTGAGGCGGCTGTTGTTCCTCCAATAGTTCCGGAATTGGAAGCATTGGTAAGCTTGATGCCATTGGCTTTATTTCCTATCGCGATATTTCCGCTGATATCAACCCCTACATAATTTCCCTGGATGGAGGCATTGGTAGAACCGATTATTTCCAGACCCGAGCTGTTATTTCCTGAAATGATATTTCTTTCATTCACACCAGTTCCACCGACAATGGGTCTATGACAGCCCGAATTAATAAAAATGCCATTCCAGATATTTGGAATCGCGGCAGTAGCGGTCTGATCAAGCCCGATGATATTTCCTTTTATAGAGACATCGGTAGAACCTTCCACCAATATTCCATGGTTCGCATTTCCCGAAATCAGATTTCCTGAATTTGCCACCGAGCCCCCTATGACGGTGTTATTACAGGTCGCCAATAAATAAATACCATGCCATCCATTAGCCAGAGCGGCCGTACCCGCAGCATTGGTTCCAATATAGTTCCCGATAATAACAGAGCCCGATGAGACACCCTGTATCCTGATTCCAACCTGAGCATTTCCTGAAATAATATTTCTGTCGGCTATACCGCCGGTTCCACCAATCGTATTATTGGCCGATGCATTAATCTCAATGCCATTCCAGATATTGGCAGAAGCCAGAGCTCCGGTTGGATCGGTGCCTATAAAATTTCCGAGGATAAAATTTCCATTGCTCGCGTTGATATAAAGCCCGCGGTTGGCCCTGTTCAGCACAAGTCCTTTTATGGTACTTCCAGCCGAACCGGGGTCGAGCTGAATGCAATTGGTCTGGCCCAAACCATTGATTTCAATTTTAAGATTCCCGGCTGCAGCGCCACCCTGCGTAAATCCGTTGATTGTAACGATATCTGTAATGAGGGGTAAAGCCGAAAGCAAGGTAATGGTGTAGACAGGTCC
This sequence comes from Cytophagaceae bacterium, assembly GCA_045805025.1. GTDB lineage: Bacteria > Bacteroidota > Bacteroidia > Cytophagales > Cytophagaceae > DATMOV01. The sequence continues at coordinate 3,538 of JBJMLY010000074.1, forward strand.
TGATGGAAGAATGGCAAAATTTATCACATCCGCGCCGGCTGTTGAGTTGGCCAGGCGAATACATTTTCTCAGAGAGAAAGGCGCCAACGCTGTTCCATTGTCTGTATCGGTGTTGTTATCGACCGTAAATGAAGCAGCTTCCAGGCTTTGAATGCCGGAAAGAAGTACATAAAATAGAAAAAAGCAAGCGGTCCTATTTGATATAATTCTAAACATTGTTAAATATTTCACTTGTAGATCTCCATATACGTAATTTGAATCTTAAAGGCTGAAAACAAGTTAATCTTGTTTAATAAACTCTTCTCGCCAGAATCATGGTTCTGCACATACGTTTTCGAGATATTTAGTTTCGACCAATATTTTTAGTTCATATCTAATTATACCAAAATAAAAATCAGGCGCCCTAAAAATAAGACCTGAATGATAAAACAAGTCGCATTTTATTATACAAAATAGTACTCGGATATACTCATAACCGACAGCGATTTCTTGCTGAAAATTAAATGAAGCTGATTTTTCAGGAGGACAATACGCTTCAAACACTATTTCAGTAAAGCTGAATTTCAAACACGGAATTGACTGGGAACGTCTCGGGGCTTGCTAATTTTTTCAACCAAACAAGATCCATTATTGGGGAGTATAGCCGGGAAATTCAAACCATCAGCATAAAAGGAAACTCTTATAGATATTTTTAAAGAACTGTTACAATATTTAAGTCCAACTCTCTTAAAATCTAAGAATGATCAAACTATTCAATGAAAAGTAAACCCTGTCTGGGTAAAGTCAGAAAATACTCTTCACTAACACGCATATTTCTTACTTACCTTTAATTGTCAATCCATTAGCAGGCTGCTTAAGCGTATAATTCAGTCTCTATCCAGAGATAATTCTGCCGATTTATTTATCAGTTTATGAAGATTTTCTTGAATTTTTTCTCATAAACCAGGTACTTCCTTAAAACGCGCAATTAAGTACGAGAATCATATTAATAATATACATCTATGAATGATTTAAATAGTTATTTGAGATTCGTTTTGATGTCTGCTTCCATGTGTATGTTAAGCAGCGAAGGAATTAGTCAGGAAATATTTCCTGGGGGTGCAGGCACTTCAGGAAGCTATAATCTAACCATGCCTAATCCTTCCCCTACCTGCACCGATAATGTAGGAGCCTGTTCTTTTACGCTTTATAACCCGCCAGGAGGTGCGAGTGGTACGGCCATTACAAAGGGGGCCACATACCCGGGCCCATTTCAGACTCACATGTGGTGGACCAGCGCGTTATGGAACCCCCGAATGCCTAATGGCTGCCCCGCAGCGGGTAGTCCGCCGGCATCCTATTACCATAGCTTATTAACCAATAATCTGCAGTCGGCCGTCATGTATCCAATTTCTCCTCTGTTGCTGGAAGCCAAAAATTATGGAATGGTGGTTCGGAACAGAATGCTTGCTCAGGGTGGCGGGGGAGTGAATAATACCGGTAACTTTTTCGCCGACGAAGATATTGCCTTTGGTTATGGAGGAGATACCTGCGCCAAAACCGAAGTCGTCGACTACGGAGATTTTCATGCCGTATTCCAGCAGACAATTTCTTCGACAGCAGGGCAAACAAGAGCGGGAAATATCTTACAGATAAGAGCCAGCCAGGGAAGTCCGTTTGTACATTTCACCTCGATACCAAGTGCGGGCTCTACCAACAAAGAACCAACCTTCAATACATTTTTTTTCAAGCCCGTCGCTATCTCAAGCAGCGGAAGATCGGTGACCATCAACCGCTCCTGCTGCCCGTCAGGATTCAACCAGGCAGACTGGGGATATATCGCACTGTTTTTTCCGCCGGGTACCACTATCAGCTATGACAATGGCGCTACCTATAAAGCCTTAAACACCGCAAATTTTCCATTAAATGTGGAGACGGGCGGCAACAATGTTTACTGGCGAATAAAATTTCCTGCTCCTGCCTCCATCAATTATTTTACCTACGCGATCATGTCCGACCCTTCCCAGGCTGCCCTGGACACCTATGAGAGGTACGCCTTCAATCATATTACAGCAAGCACGTTCAACTATGCTTATAACGAAGCTACGGCTACCCTGACCAGCACCTTTAATTATACAACCACCCCCGTTTTGGGTGGCAGCAACGATACGACTCTATTGGCACTGTACCTGCATCAATATTTATTCTCGCCGGATTATGCGGCGAATGCCACCACTTACAGCTACACCTCTCCGAGAGGGCTCATGAAAGTGATGAAAGGAAAAACTTTCACGACGGTCATGAAGAATGAAGGCATACTTCCCGGCATGGGATGGGCCAACACCGCGAACAAGACAAACCTGAATACTTACATAGCAAACTATGCGGCCGCGGCGACGCCTATTAACATTGCATGCGGCAACCCTGTGTATGGAAGCTTTCAGGCAATCCATGAAGCAGCACGCATCGCGCTGATTGCACATCAGGCAGGCAGGTTTGCCGATCGGGATAAATTATTGCTGATCGCCAAAAATGGTATTCAGGGATGGCTGGCTTCGCCCAATGCGGATAAAGCCGGAACCTATCTCTACGACAATACCTTCAATTGGCTTACCCCTTACCCATCGGCTTTCGATGCCGACAGACTGATCCAGGATTCACATTTCCATCACGGCTATCTGGTTTTCGCGGCAGCGGTGGTGGCCAAATTCGAGCCAGCGTCAAGCACCTGGGTGGCGCAATGGAAAGACATGCTTGAGCTGGTGATCAGAAATATCAACAGTGAACTCCGGCCGCCTGCATCTTCTCCCGGAGCCGGCGTACCCTGGGTTCCATACCTGAGGTATTACGACCCTTATGCCGGCCATTCCTGGGCGGGCAGCGATGGCTCGAATCAGGAATCCGTTTCCGAAGCGATAAATTTCGCCGCCGGCGTTGCCATGTGGGGAGAAACTACCAACAACAATTCGCTGAGAGATCTGGGACTGATGATGTTCATCACAGAAACAGAAGCTGCAAGAATGTATTGGTGGGATGGCCCAAGAAGGGGAGTGAACAATGGCGGGAATTGCGGCTATGCTCCTAACTACGGACATTATCATGGAGCGATCCTGGCAACCGGCGGAGTGGCTTATGCCACCTATTTCGGAGCCAATGTATCGTATGTGCACGGGATCACCTACCTGCCCATCACAGGCGCCTCTGTATGGATGGGCACAGACAGCCTGGGAGCGGCCAACCAATATGCCGATTTTAAAACAGGAAACGGAGGCGCCGAACCAAGCGGCAGCGATGGATTCTGGCACGTGCTGATGCTGATGGAAAAATCTGTATTCGATGCGGCAACAGCCAAATCACAATTTGAAACCCAGACTATCCCCGGCAACTGGGTGGGCGCCACCTCAAACTGGCGCAGCGAAGGTTACAGCTGGATCTCTACCTTCGACAGTGTAGGTGTGGTAGACCCAACGGTGACAGCGAATGTGGCATCTTTCACGGTATTCAGAAAAAATAACTGCAAGCATTATATGATTTACAACCCACGCGGCAAAGGCGCGCGCACTGTGACTTTCTCAGACGGCCAATCTTTTAATGTACCTGCCGATACGATCATTACTTACAAAGTATGCAATTTGCCGCTTCCCGTAGCATTCTTAGATTTTTCTGTGACTCTGAAAGATGGGACCAGCGAGGTAAAATGGACAACCACTTCCGAGATCAACTCCGCATACTTTGAAATTGAGCGGAGCATTGACGGGAAAATTTTTACAAAAATCCTGACTGAGAAATCAAAAGGGAATTCATCCGCCATTGAAAACTATTTCACCGAAGACGAAAATACACCGCAGGGAATTATTTATTACCGCTTGAAAGCGGTGGATAAAAACGGAAAATATACCTACAGCAAAACCGTGGAAGTGGTGAATATAGCGGAAGGCTTTATGGTATCGGGAATTTATCCCAACCCGTTTTCTTCAGGAATTAATGTTTCACTGTGCAGCAAATCCGTAGAAACTTTGAATCTAAAAATAGAAAATGTGCTGGGCGAAACATTGTTACAAAGTGAAAGAGAGCTCGGCTCCGGAAATACTATTCTCGAATTTGATCTGAGGAATGTGGCCTCAGGAACTTATCTTTTGAAAATCATAAACCTCAAAGACGGAAGATCTGCGGTCAGAAAAATCATCAAATTATAATTTAACCATACAATCATGAAACAGGCTTTACTTTTATTGCTGTTTTTTCCAGTTCTGGCTTACGGACAATTTCAGGTCAACAACGATGCCATCGACCTGGGGGGAGGAAATTATCAGCTGACTAACAATATCACCTATCAGGCGGGCTCACTCTGGTATAAATTGCAACACAACGTAAACGACCCGCTTACGGTGGAAGGCAAAATGTATTTCGGCACCAACGATGCGGGCGCCGATGGAATCTGTTTTGTACTGCAGAACAATTGTCTTTCGGCCGGGACCGCTGGCGGTGGCATAGGTTACGCGGGCATGCCCGGACAATCATTGGCGGTAGAGTTTGATACGTACCAGAACATTGCAGGAACTGGCAACCAGGATAATCACGATCCGGCATACGATCACCTGGCCATAGAAATCAACGGCAATGTGGACCATGCCAGCGCCAACAACCTGTTTGGGCCTGTACGGATGGATTCCTTAAAGCCCAATGTGGAAGACGGGCAATGGTATGATTTTAAAATCACTTATGACCCTGCAAGCACCACGCTGAATATTTACTTCAACAACTACCTTAGAAAATCTTTTGTGTATGATCTCAAAAATAATCTTTTCAGCAACAGCCCGTATGTATACTGGGGTTTCACTTCTTCCACGGGAGGTTTTTTCAATCAGCAAAAAATATTTATTAATGGATCCGTCTCCTCTTCCAGCTTAAGAGATACCACTCTTTGCCACGGTCCTGCTCCTGTTCAGTTCAGTCTTCCCCCATTTACCAGCTACCAGGGAAAGAACCAGGCTGTATCCAAAAAAGCGGTCGCTTCAAGCACTGAGTCCATTGCCTTCCCAGCTTCCAACGCTATTGACGGCAATATGACCACCAGATGGTCAAGTCTGGCTTCGGACCCTCAGTGGATCTATGTGGATCTGATCACGGTACATGATATCGACAGTGTGGTCCTGTATTGGGAAACAGCGTACGGCAAACAATATAAAATACA
>JBJMLY010000075.1:0-3754 GCA_045805025.1 Cytophagaceae bacterium
AGGGCTTTTCTTTTTAGTGAGTGGCAGAGCCTGTTCTGATTCTGGCCGGAACCTTTACTTTTTAAAGAGAAGCAGATTCACGGTTTTGGTTTTTGTATCGTTCTCCAGAACCACATCGTTCTTATCGAAATTATACATATTGTATTTAAATGCTTTGGTAAGCTTGGGGTCTTTTGAAATGAGGTATTTGACGGCTTCAGATCCAACAGCAGGGTTATAAGCCATACTGAAGGAAGCATCGCTCCTGTTTTTAAATTCATTGGAGTACGTCGAGGTCTGCTTGCCTGTCCCATCAAACATAAATGTATAAACCATGTCTTTAGCCAGAAGCTGAAGCTTTACTGTATTGTCAGGATTGATTTTAAACTTCAGGCTTCTGCCGTATGGCGTCGAGTGGAGTCTTACATATTCATTGTCCAGAATTTCCTGACCGAAATCATACTGTTTTTTCCAGATCTCTTTACCTGCCAGGTCATACTTCTGAACAAAATATCCTTTGTTCAGAGGGCCGAGGCGTTTATAAGGGGCCGGGCCGGTAAGGCCATAGATATAAATGCTGTTGCTTTTTTCGTCAATTACAATATCGCCGAAAGCGCTGAGCGTATGATTGACCGATACATCTGTGCTTGTATAGCTGCCGACCGCATTGCTGTAAGAGCTGGTATACGTGCTTGTATAGAAGTCGGGGTTTTCGAAATCGGCCCAGAAGTAATATTTCTCATTATAGGTAGGTCTTGGAAAAACGCCGCTGAGTTTGGCATCCATACTGATATTACTTAAAATTTTTCCATCGCGGTCCATCGTGATAAGATCGTAAATAAAAGTACCGTCGTCTTTCACGGTCTTGCTCATGAAATAAATTTTATTTTCGCCGTTCCCGCAATAAAACCAATCCGAAGAATAATCTTCGTCTTTAAGCCCAGGAAGCTTTACTTCCACATCCTGTCTTGAGAAATCAGTGCTCTTCAATTTGATCAGTATGGTTTTCTGTTTCTTCTTTTTGGTTACTTCATCTTTGACATTCACCGTAGCGATATAATACATATACTGGCTGTCTGCGAACATCACTTCTCTGTTTCCCAGGTCTTTTAAATTTTCCAGCTCATAGGTCTTCTTAGCTCCGGTTTCATCAAACTGCGTGATAAACTGGCTGCTGGCGCCAAAGGTTGTATTATATCCTTTGCCTTCAATATGATAGATATACTTAGCGTCGGGCGAGGTCACAAAATAATTCCTGAAACCTTTATTGATCTGAGTCTTTTCGATCGATGCTTTATATTTCAACGTCAGATCGGGATTATAAAAAAACATCTCCCAATCCAGCGCCTTTGAGTTCATATAGTCCTTTCCCTTTTTTAAGATCAGCCCGTTTTGGGGGAAGTACATCACATTTAATATGAGATCGTTACGGTCGAGCGTAAGTGTTTCTTTTTTTTCCTGCGCTATCACAGACAAGCTGAAGAGCAAACAGGCAATTGCCAATAGATTTTTTTTCATGATTTAGTTTAATTTATCGTGTAACTCTGACATTGTTGAATAGGTAAGACACTGAAAAATGAATGGTTGCTCCGGTCACTTTATAGCCCAGTCCGTTATAGTCAACTTTCTTGAAATAATTTATCATGCCTGGCATAATCCTGGCATTAAGTCTTACCGATTCTGTTCCTCCGCTAATACCCAGGGCAGGCCCCACATCAAGTCCTGTAATACCGTCAGCCAGGGTTTCGGCACTGATGTCGGTAAGCGGATCTTTTGTTTTTCCGAAATAAGCCTCGCTTTTGGGAGTGGCAAGATTATAGGCAAAAAATGGTCCGGCCTGCAGTGAAAGATTCGGTGCCTTGATATAATAATTGAATATGGCTGCGTATTGCAATGAGTTATAATACATTTTGTAATTAATGTCGCTTCCCGAAATGTCATAACCCTTTAGTGTTGCGCCTTTTTGAGAAAAGGTCATTTCCGATATGATATCCAGTTTATCGCCCATTACGGCTGTAAAAGTAAAACCTGCATCCAGCCCGATGCGGGGAGAACCAGAAAACTCATCCGATTTTAAGCGACAGGCATTCACGCCGATTCTGATTCCGGGAATAAAATCCTGGCAGAAGGCTTGTATATGAATCAACAGGGCTGGTATGAGTATATAAAAAAAATTCATTGGGACAGGCAGTTTAAAAAATGCTTGACTACTTGACTATTGTAAACTTAGCAAGTTAAAAAATTTATACTCCAAACAAAGCTTGCTGCTACATTTTTAGACTGATTTTTAGCTAATTAGCGATAAATGGATATTGATAGAGCTTTATGTGGGATGTATAGTAAGGGCTGCCAGAAATGATTCGCGCAATTCACTCCTGATTTTTGAAAACGATCGGCAAAGCCAGCTTTTCCTGCCTAGGCCTCCCTCTGTATTTTCCAGGAACCCATGTTATACTTTCAAGCAGGGATGTAATGTTTCGCTTAAGCTGAGGTGTTGCCTGCTGTTTGAATTGTATGTTAACGGCCTTGCCATCAACCCTAACCTCAAATAGCACTTGAAGTCTTATTGTCTGACCCTCTTCCATCGTTTCCAAAATACTTCGATCTACATTTTTTTGAATATACTCATTGAGTTTTCTATTGCCGTCCGGATGGCGGGCCGATGCAAAAATTTCCGTATACTCATATTCCTTATTCTCCAGCGGATAAAATGATTTACCCTGAAGAAGCGTACCATTATCCCATTTTTCGGTATAGAAAATTTTGCCATCAGGATACCATTCTGTCCAACTGGAATCAGGCACATCCATTTTATAAAATTGGGTTTTCGATGGTATGCCTTTTTTGTTTGTACCTGTCCGGCTTTTTACCGTATCCAAGGATGCAGCCGAAAAATAGGAGACAAAAGCTCCGTGTTTAAGTCCGGCTTTATAAGGAGTCAGGGATTTCACTTCGCCGCTTTTATAATATTCTGTCCAGATGCTATCCTTTTTACCCGACTTAAAATAGCCCTGTTCTTCAATGATATTTTTAATTTTCGCAGAAGCAGAATCATAATAAGCACAATCGCGACCTACAGGCAGATCGTTCTGATATTGTATAGTTTCGGCTATTCTACCCGACTCATGATACTTGGTCCACATACTGTCCTTTTTACCCAATTTGTATTTTTCAATCGCTGACAGGTGGCCGGATTGATAATACTTCTTCCATGTACTGTCCTTTTCCCCGGCTTTATAATAGCCAGTCATCTCTATGGGACCCTGTACTTTTCCCGAATCAGCTTTGTAAAAAGCCCGGTATTCTCCGGTTTTCAGATCATTCACATAGAAGGTCCTGGTGAAAACGCTTCCTGTCGTATGATAACCTATCCACAAACTGTCTTTTTTGCCATCTTTGAACCAGCCTTTCATAAAAAGTCTTCTTTCTCCAGGCGGGACCAAAGTCATTCTGAGTTCATATTTTCTATAATACTGCAGATAGCTTCCGTTGGCTTTGCCGTTTTTGAAATCCAGTTCTATAAATCCTTCCTCTTTGTCATAGCCGATCATTTTCCCACCTCTTGCCGCAATTTTGTCAATGGGTTCTTTGGTATAAAATTCCGATGCGACCCTATGGGAAACGGGTTTGTTGATGTCCTGATAATAATACACAGAATCTTCATTTCCCTGCGCGTGAAGGAGAGAGGGGATCAAAAAGAAAAGAATAAAAAAATAGTTCATGGACTTTATGAAATAATTGATTTGCCGGAGCTGTAACTCTGATTAAACCTTTA
>JBJMLY010000076.1:0-4718 GCA_045805025.1 Cytophagaceae bacterium
TAAAGCACTTGCTTTCCACCATCTGAGCGAAGCAAATAGCTCTTCGCCGCGAATGCTTGAAGCGCAGTCACCGTCCACCTCATATTTAATGCTTACGTAAGTGTTTAATATTGCGTAGCAGGAAAATAAAAATGCCAGAACGGCTATAATTATTAGATACACTAATAATTTTTTATGGATCATGTAAATCCTTTAATCCTGCAAATCCTGATTCAGACAATTAACAATTCATCATCTTCTCCACTCTCGTGCCATGACGGCCGCCTTCAAAGGCTGTGGTGATGAATGCATCGGCCAGGGATTTTGCTTCGTCAAGGCTAATGAAGCGTGCGGGCAGACAAAGCACGTTGGCATTGTTATGTTGGCGGGAAAGCTGGGCGAGTTCTTTGGTCCAGCAAAGGGCGGCTCTGATTCCTTTATGCTTATTGGCGGTCATGGCTACACCATTGCCGCTGCCACAGATCAGGATGCCGAAATCAAATTCTTTTTTCTCGACAGCTTCTGCAAGCGGATGGGCAAAGTCAGGATAGTCGACGGAGGCATCTGTGAAAGGGCCGAAGTCTTTTACTTCATAGCCTTTTTTCTTCAGCTCTTCGACCAGATCTTTTTTGTACAGGAAGCCTGCATGGTCTCCTCCGATTGCGATTTTTGTTGCCATACGAGTTATGATTAACGGTTCATCGTCTCTGCTTTTGCCTGTTTGCGCAAAGCCGAGCCTGAAATAAATATACTGAGTTCGTAAAGGAAAAGCAATGGCAGCGCTACCAGCGTCATGGTGAATATGTCGGGTGAAGGTGTAACCAGGGCCGCAAGTATAAAATTAAGGATTACCGCATGCTTCCGGTACTTTCTCATGAACTCCGGAGTGATCATGCCCATGGAAGTAAGGACATACACCAGCACCGGAAGCTGGAACATCAGCCCGCTGCCAAGCACCAGCAAGCAGATGGTGGAAATATAGGATGTGATATCAAAGAAATTCTGAATGCTTGGATCCAGTTTATAGTTCGCCAGAAAATTGATCGACAAGGGCGATACGATATAATAGCCGAACAGTACGCCGCAGGTGAAAAGAATCGTTACAAAAAGCACTCCCCCGGAAGCCCCTTTTTTCTCGCGGGGATATAAGGCAGGTTTAACGAATCTCCATAGCTCCCATACCACATAAGGAAAAGAAATTACCAATCCACATACCAGCGAGGCGGTAATATGCATGGTGAATTGCCCCGACATGGTTCTGCTTTGCAGCACAAAATCTATTTTGTCTACGCAGAGTGTGCTTCCCGCATCGCACAGGGCAGGCCAGTGGCTGCAGACCCAGGTGCTGATTTTACATAAAGCTCTGTAGGTAATGAAATCGGGGCGTGCAGGAGCAAGAATGATGTGGTGGAAAATGGACGGCATGTAAATGAAGGCGACAATGGCAAATACAAGTATCGCGATCACGCATCTGACCAGGTGACCCCTCAGCACATCGAGGTGGTCCAAAAATGTCATTTCTTTTTCTTCACTCATCCGATAAATTTCAAAAAACAAAAAGAACAAATTTCAAATACACAGGAATCATTTGAATCAAAGTTGAAACATTGGCTTTGTTATTTGTAATTTATTGTTTGTGATTTCTCTTTATTTATAAAGAGGAAAGCTTTCCATCCACTTATTCACTTCTTTTTTAAGGTCTTTCAGCTTGCTCTCGTTTTCATGATTCATGAGGGCGGAGTCGATCAGATCCACGATTCTGAGCATGTCGTTTTCCTTCATATGTCTGGTCGTAATCGCCGCTGTACCCACTCTCATACCTGAGGTGACAAATGGAGATTTATCATCGAAAGGCACCATGTTTTTATTGATGGTGATGTCGGCTTTGATCAGCGTATTTTCGGCAATCTTACCGGTGAGGTTTTTCGAGCGAAGGTCGATGAGCATGAGGTGGTTGTCAGTACCTCCTGAAATAATCTGGTATCCTTTATCAAGAAATGCCTGAGCCATTACTTTCGCGTTCTTCTGCACCTGAGCCGCATATTTTGCATAATCATCGGACAATGCTTCTCCGAATGCTACTGCCTTGCCGGCGATCACATGCTCCAGCGGGCCACCCTGTGTTCCCGGGAATACAGCCATGTCCAGCAGGTTTGACATCATGCGTATTTCACCTTTCGGCGTTTTATGTCCCCATGGGTTTTCGAAATCCTTCTTCATCATCACGATACCACCTCTTGGTCCGCGTAACGTTTTATGCGTGGTGGAGGTAACAATATGACAATGCTCCATCGGGTCGTTCAGAAGTCCTTTAGCAATGAGTCCGGCTGGGTGGGCGATGTCAGCCATCAGAAGAGCACCAACTTCGTCGGCGATCTTTCTGAATCTCTTATAATCCCAATCTCTGGAATAGGCAGATGCTCCGCAGATAATCAGTTTTGGTTTTTCTTTTTTGGCCAGGGCTTCTACTTTATCTAAGTCAATAACGCCTGTTTCTTTTTCGACACCGTAAAATGTAGGTCTGAAATATTTACCGGAGAAGTTGACCGGAGAGCCGTGCGAAAGGTGTCCTCCATGCGAAAGGTCGAAACCAAGGATGGTATCTCCAGGACTCAGGCATGCCAGGAATACAGCCATATTAGCCTGGGCGCCTGAATGCGGTTGTACATTGGTCCACTCGGCTTTAAATAATTCTTTCAGACGCTCAATAGCAATATTTTCGGCCTGATCCACAATCTCGCAACCTCCATAATAGCGTTTGCCCGGCAGTCCTTCTGCGTATTTGTTGGTCATCACGCTGCCCATCGCTTCCATCACCTGTTTGGAAGTGAAGTTTTCGGAAGCGATCAGCTCCAGACCGCTTTCCTGGCGGTGTGCTTCCTGCTTGATCAGGTCAAAAATCTGGGTGTCTCTGGCTATTGTTTTAGTTTCCATGAGGATTATCTGAGATTGGTGAATGGTAATTTCTACAATTGAGATGCAAAAATAGTCCAATTTGGACTAGGATGAAAAGAAATAGAACTGAAAGTTATCCCCCGGACTTGAATCGTTGCTCTCAATAAACAAGCCATTTTTGTATAGTAAATAGGCAAGCTATTTATTATATTCAATAAGATAAGTTCAATTCCAAACACATTAATCAATATATATGACAAAGGAAGAAGTGAAGGATGAAATAGAAAATATTCTTATGATATATTCGGTCAATTGTTTTTCAATTATTCTTTTGGTGCATCCAGAAGGAAAATCAGCTAAGCAAAGGATTTTTCCTTCAAATAAAACCACCTTAGAGTTAGGTAGAAAAAATGATAAAGCATTGCGAGTCTTAGAAATAGAACCTTTAATTGTAAAATTCGAAAGGGAAAATTTGAATAATCAAAAGTATCTTATTTATCCTCTAATGTCATCCGTGACATTGATTCACGATTTAATTAAAAAGCACAATTATAATAATACCTCTCCCGAGTTTGAGTTCTTGCGGCATATTAGAAATGCATTTAGTCATGGGAATAGATTTAGTTTGAGAAATGGCGAACCGAAAAGATTAGCCACGTTTAACAAGTTTAAGATTGAAGCCTCATTAGATGGCAAGCCAAATGTATTAATAGATTATATTAAGCCCGGCGACTTATTAGATCTTATTGATTTTGTAAAAAACAATTTATAATAGGATTGTTTTGTTAACTATAATAAAAATGCCACCCACCGGATGGCATTTTTGTTAATTGCCTACTGTCAACTGCCAACTTATTTATTCGGCTGCGGTGTCGTTCTCAGGTATGACTTAATCCTCTTATGTCCTTTCGGGAATTTGGCGGCGATGTCTTCGTCTTTCACCGAAGTGCCGATCACCACATCTTCCCCGTCTTTCCAGTTGGCCGGTGTGGCTACACTGTAGTTAGCGGTCAGCTGTAAAGAGTCGATCACGCGAAGGATCTCGTCGAAATTTCTGCCGGTGGATGCAGGATAAGTAAGAATCAGCTTGATCTTTTTATCCGGGCCGATAATAAACACCGAACGTACAGTCATTGTATCGTTGGCATTGGGATGGATCATATCATACAGATTGGCCACATTCTTATCCGGATCTGCGATCAGCGGAAAATTCACGACACAGTTTTGTGTTTCGTTGATGTCGTTGATCCAGCCGGTATGGGATGAAAGCGGATCCACGCTTACGGCAATCACTTTTGTATTTCTTTTATCGAAGTCTTTCTTGTACCTGGCAACCATACCGAGCTCCGTTGTACAGACAGGCGTATAATCTTTCGGATGTGAAAACAGAACAGCCCAGCCGCTTCCTATCCATTCGTGAAAATTAATTTTACCATCAGAAGTTTCTGCAGTAAAGTCGGGAGCAATATCACCTAATCTAAGTGCCATAATTTTATTGGTTTAATTGAAATGAAAAAATTGTATTTAATAACTCAACAAGTTTACCTTTGTTTGCGTGCGCGGGCAAGCACAAATTTATTAAATCATTCGCTTTTAAACATTTTACGGCTGAAAAGTTTATATATGCTCGTTTAAGTTTTATTCATTAAACCCTTAAATTATATAATTATGCCTATACGTACAGCCGATGCCACCTGGAATGGGGATCTTAAAACAGGAAAAGGAATTGTAAGCACAGAAAGCGGACTCGTTAAGGACGCCGCCTATAATTTTGCCCAGCGATTTGAAAATGCCAAAGGAACGAATCCTGAAGAATTATTAGGAGCAGCCCATGCGGCCTGTTA
>JBJMLY010000077.1:0-7098 GCA_045805025.1 Cytophagaceae bacterium
TTTACCGCTGGCAGGAATAATATCTTCCCGCTTGCAGCCCAGAAGGTCTACCATCTGATCCTTTATTTCTTCGGGCATAGCACCCGGAAGGTCAATTTTATTTAGTACAGGTATAATGGTCAGGTCATGCTCCATGGCCAGATACAGATTCGAAATCGTCTGAGCCTGAATTCCCTGTGCCGCATCGACCAGCAGCAAGGCACCTTCACAGGCCGCTATTGATCGTGAAACCTCGTAGGAAAAATCAACGTGTCCGGGTGTATCAATGAGGTTAAGCACGTATTTCTTGCCATTAAGCTCATAATTCATCTGAATTGCATGGCTTTTGATCGTGATTCCCCGCTCTCTTTCCAGGTCCATGTCGTCCAGCACCTGGGCCTGCATTTGCCGTGAAGTGATGGTTTTGGTGAACTCCAGAAGCCTGTCTGCCAACGTACTTTTACCGTGATCAATGTGAGCGATAATGCAAAAATTCCTGATATTTTCCATGCGATAATTAGAGTAGTAAATTTACGATGTTATCAGTTATGAATCTGCCTATTGATCAAAATATTTTCATTTATTTTCCGGCAATAAATTACGGGGAGCAGGCACAGAAATTGCCAAAATATTCGTTATTATTGTCGTAACGGAATAATACCTGCGACCTGATCACTATCAATGAAGCGTTTAAAGAAAATCCAGTTATTCGAAGACTTGTTTTATTCCTTTCCGGTTCAACTCCTGATCAACCATTTTAAGAAGAATCAGATTCTATTACTGCTATGGGTGCTTCTTTTCGCCTTCATCACTCAGAACAGCGGCACCATGCTGGGTGTACCTTATCTTTTCCTGGATCCCGAATACATGAATGCCGTGGATTACAGAGGCTTCCTGATACTGGGCATCTCACTGGGGATTTTTATCATGTCCTTTCATATTACGACCTATATACTGGATAGCTACCGTTTTAACTTCCTGGGGACAATTTCAAGACCTTTTACCAAATTTTGCCTAAACAACAGCATACTCCCCTTTGTATTCACCATCGTCTATTGCTTTACCATAGTCAAATTTCAGTTTAACAGCGGATTTCAGACCAATACCAGAATCTTTATGGAGATTCTCAGCTTCCTCGGCGGACTGCTGGCCACTTTGTCTGTGCTATTCCTTTACTTCAGTAATACCAATAAGGATATCTTCAAAGAGCTGGCCCTGAACCTCGATAAGCAGCTGAAAAAGAATACAATCAGCCGGGTCAATGTGATGAGGAAGATTAAAAGTGCCAAGAAAAATAAATACAAAGTCAATTATTATATAGACCTGCCCTTCCGCTTTAAAAAAGTGGAAGAATACAATGCTTACGACAAAAGTATACTTCTCAAGATCTTTGATCAGAACCACCTGAACGCGGTGATCGTGGAGATCTTTGTGATCATCATGATCATTATCCTCGGGCTCTTCCGTGATAATTCCTATTTCCAGATCCCGGCAGCGGCAAGCGGCGTGCTATTCTTCTCCATCTTCATCATGTTTACGGGAGCCTTCTCCTACTGGCTCAGGGGCTGGGCGATCAGCGCATTGGTAGCTACGCTGATTCTCTTTAACTTCCTGATGAAGCACGAGATCATCAACTCCAACTACCAGGCCTACGGTATCAACTACAACACCAAACAGGCAGACTACAACCTGGAATCGCTCCAGCAGTTAAGCAGTCCTGAAAATTACCGCAAAGACGCCGAGAGTACACTCGTAATTCTGGAGAACTGGCGCAAAAAATTCCCTGCCGATAAAAAACCGAAAATGGTATTCATCTGCACCACGGGCGGCGGTCAGCGATCTGCAGCCTGGACAACCAGAACGCTGCAATACACCGACAGCATCACCAAGGGTAACATTTTCAATCAGACCATCCTGATCACCGGGGCTTCCGGAGGGATTGTGGGAGCCAGTTATTTCAGAGAACTTTATCTTCAGAAAAAAGTGGGTAACAACATCAATCTGCACGATGAAAAATATTTCAACAACATCGGAAAGGATATACTCAATCCGATCATCTTCAGTCTTGTGGTGAACGACATCTTTTTCAGATTCCAGAAATTCAGCGACGGAAAATATGAATACCTGAAAGACCGCGGTTATGCGTTCGAGCAGCAGCTTAACAAAAATACCGGGCATGTGCTCGATAAACCAATCAGTCATTATAAGATTGCCGAAGAGAAAGCTTTAATACCAATGCTTTTCATGGTGCCGACCATTATCAACGATGGAAGAAAGCTTTTCATCTCTCCGCAGAAGATCTCTTACATGACCACCACTTCGCTCAGCGACAGCCTTGCAAGCTCTAAAAAAGTGAGAGGAATTGAATTCCAGCGCATGTTTGAGCAGCAGGATGCGTCTAACCTCAGCTACCTCAGTGCCCTCCGGATGAGCGCCACTTTCCCTTACATCACTCCTAACGTTGAACTGCCCAGTACACCCGCCATGGAAATTATGGATGCAGGACTATCTGATAACTATGGAATCAGGGATGCTTTGAAATTCATGTATACCTTCCGTGATTGGATTGGTAAAAATACCAGCGGGGTGATCATCGTTTCCATCCGCGATTCAGAAAAAGACAAAGCAGTCGAAAAAAATGTAGAGCCTTCCATTTTCCAGAAAATGTTCAGCCCTATCGGAAGTCTTTATAACAACTGGGATTATATGCAGGATTTCAACAACGACAACCTGCTCGAATATGCACAATCATGGTTCAGCGGGCAGCTTGATATCGTAGACTTCCAGTACATTCCCAAACCAAAAAACTGGGAGAAACTGAAAGAGAAAAACATCGATGCCGAAGAAGTTGACCGAAAGGAACGGGCTGAGAGAGCGGCGCTCAGCTGGCACCTTACCACCCGCGAAAAAGAAAGTATCCGGCGTACCATTTACGAAGCCAACAACCAGGCTTCTGTCCTGAAACTAAAATCATTATTGGAAGAGTAGGCCATGCCTAAGATTATTTTTCCCGCCATAGTTCTCCTTTTTTGCTCCTTTTATTCATGGGCACAACCGGTGGAAGTTCAGGGAACAGTGCACGAAACGTACAGTCAGACTCCATTGTCCTTTGTGCATATCATTCTGAATGGAGGCCAGGCAGAATTCTTTTCTGATCTTGACGGAAATTTTCAGACCCCTGCAGGAATCCCTGTCATCAGCTTAACCTTTAAACACCATCTTCACCGGGAAGTGCATTATCAATGGTTCCCCACCGATTCGCTGCCACTGAAGATCACGATGAACAAATTCCTTCCCTTCTTTTATGAATCTGAAACAGACTCAGCTTCTGTCGCTCTGGTGGAAGAAATCATGCAGCATAAAGCTTCCAACAGAATGGACAATCTAAAACCATTCAGTTATTTTACTTACAATAAATATACTTTCGGAGCCGAAAAAAACGAGTATGCCAATAAGGGATTAAGGCGAAAATCAGGAAAGATGCTTTTTGGTCTGCGGGACCTCAAAGAGAAACAGCATTTTTTTATCATGGAATCGATTACCGAGCGAAGGTATTACGATGCTGTGCGGCAAAAGGAAACGGTGATCGGCGCCAAAGCCTCGGGGATTAATGTGCCTTCAATCTTCATTCAGACCAGCCAGCTCCAGGCCTTCAATGTGTATAATGACTACAGCATTATAGCAGGCGCTCAGTATATCAGTCCGCTGGCAGAGCTCACCCTGGACCGTTATGAATTCAGGATCATAGATACGGCAAAAACAGAGGGCGACACGATCTTCATCGTTAAATTTAATCCTCATCCGAAGAAATTTTTTCAGGCCATGAAAGGTCTGCTGTACATCAGCAAAAAAAACTACGCGGTGATGGCAGCTCTTGTCAGTCCGGCGGAGAAAAGTAAAATTGAAATTTCTCTTGCCCAAAGCTATAAACGCTATAATGACATCTGGTTTCCCGACCAGGCAAAGACAAACATATTCATCAATAAAGAAAAAAGGAATTCACCGAAGTTTAAAGGGTACGGGAGAACGATCGTCTACAAGCTGAATACAGAAGCGAGCATCAATAAAAATAACTTTGACGAGATCATTCTGGAATATAAACAATATGCCAATGAGAGAAATGAAGATTTCTGGAAAGAAGAACGAAAGGAAGCTTTTACAGAGTCAGACTCAAATACGTATGCTTATTTTGATTCACTTGACCGGAAAAAGAATCTGGAGAAATTTCTCAGAGCGACCGAAAGAATCTATTATGGAGAGATTCCTGTTGGGATCGTCAACATAGAATTAAACAAAGTCGTCAATTATAACCTTCTGGAGGGAACGCGTCTTGGCTTCGGCGCCCATACCAATGAGCTCTTCTCCGAAAAATATTCCCTGGGAGCTTATATGGGTTATGGAACGATAGACAACAAGATTAAATACGGTACAAACTTCAGTTTAAGGCTTGAAGAGCGCTTCAAAAGCAGTTACCATTTTTCTTATGCTCACGATGTCAGGGAAGCTGGCGCTACGTCTCTTCCATTTGAAACCAGTCAGTACTCCAGCGAAGCACTCAGGAAATACAGGCTCCGGATTATGGACTATGTGAATGAATGGACCCATTCCCTGAATTTCAGTCCGCTCACGTATTTAAAAATACGTTTACTGGCTTCGCATAGTCATAATACTCCTTCGTATAACTATGTATATAAAAATCAGTTTTACGGAAACTTTATATTCACTGATATTTCATTGGGAATCCGTTATGCTTACGGAGAAAAAACAATCCAGCTCGTCAATCAGAGTATTACACAGACCTCCCGTTTTCCGATAGCCTACTTCCAGGTTATGAAAGGGTTTAACGGTTTGCTGAATGGAGAGTATTCCTATTCAAAATTTGACCTGAGAGTTGATCAGACCCTCAAGACATTTGGAGTCGGAACGACAGGCGTTCAACTCGCAGCTGGCATTACACGGGGAGATGCGCCCTATTTTAAATTATACAATGGCAAGGGAAGTCTGAGACAACCATCGATTGTTATCCATAATAGTTTCGAAACCATGAAATACAATGAGTTTCTGGCCGACCGCTATGCCGCCTTATTCTTTTCCCATGATTTCGGGAAAATTTATCTGATCAGAAAACCCAGAGTAACACCCAGCTTTATGTTCCTTCATAATGTCGGCTTTGGGAACATCAGAAATCCGGACGACCATCAGGGTCTGGTGTTTAAGACGATGAAGAAAGGCTATTACGAGTCAGGGCTTTTCCTGGACAACATTATTGTCATACCGCTGGGAGGCCTGAAGGCAGGACTTGGAACAGGCTTTTTTCTCCGGTACGGACCTTATGCACTGCCGGAATTCAAGAACAACCTGGTATTCAAGCTTTCTACCAATTTCTTCATCTAATGAGAAAAGTATTATTTAGAATGACGGTTATTAAGTCGACAGACAGAAAAATCAGCGTATGCACACTCAAACTCATTTATTGAAAAACAAAGTAAGGATCGTCACAGCGACATCGCTGTTTGACGGGCATGACGCCTCCGTCAACATCATGAGAAGGATACTGCAGTCGTCCGGAGCGGAAGTCATTCACCTGGGGCACAACCGCAGCGCCGAAGAAATTGTCAATTGTGCTATTCAGGAAGACGTACAAGCCATTGCGGTTACCTCCTATCAGGGCGGACATATCGAATTTTTTAAATACATGTTTGATCTGTTGAAACAGAAAGGCTGCTCCCATATTAAAATATTCGGAGGAGGAGGAGGTACTATTCTTCCCGCGGAAATAGAAGAGCTACATGCATACGGAATCGCGCGAATTTATTCACCGGATGACGGCAGGTCGATGGGCCTGCAAGGCATGATCAATCACCTGCTCGGAATGGCGGATTTTCCTCTTAGCGGAACCGCTCCTGCAGATCAGGAAATGCTGGCCGAAAAGAACGACTATAAAACTGCGCAGGCAATAAGCTTCCTGGAGAACAATACAGAAGGTTCGGAAGATTACAGGAAAAGATTAAAAGAAGTAATACAGAATAAAAAAACACCTGTGCTGGGAATCACCGGTACCGGAGGTGCCGGAAAATCTTCCCTGGCCGATGAGTTCATAAGAAGATATCTTCAAGATATTTCGGAAAAAACACTGGCAATTATTTCAGTTGATCCTACCAGAAAAAAAAGCGGAGGAGCCCTGCTCGGAGACAGAATCCGGATGAACTCCATCAATACCCCCAGTGTCTATATGCGTTCGCTGGCAACAAGACAATCCAATGCGGCACTGAGCGGAAGTATCCAGGATGCCATTGACGTTTGCAAGGCAGCCGGCTACGACCTGATCATTGTGGAAACTTCCGGGATCGGTCAATCAGACTCCGGGATCACCGCGCATTGCGATGTTTCACTTTATGTGATGACTTCGGAATACGGAGCCTCCACCCAGCTGGAAAAAATCGATATGCTTGACTTCGCCGATGCTGTGGCGATTAATAAATTTGACAAGAAAAATAGTGAGGACGCCCTGAGAGATGTCAGGAAACAATATAAAAGAAACCATCAGCTATGGGATGCTGCGGATGATTCAATTCCGGTGTTCGGTACCATCGCTTCACAGTTTAATAATTCAGGCATGAATTCCCTTTACCTGGAACTCATGCAGCTCATCGGCAAAAAAACCGGAATAAGCTTCACCTCTTCCTCCGGATTAAAAACAGGCAGTACGGAAATGATCCGGATTATACCTTCTTCAAGGGTACGATACCTTGCGGAGATTGCCGAGAATCGTAAAGAACATTTGAAATTTATTGAAGAGCAATGTAGCCTAGCGCGTAAACTCTATCAGCTAAATGGCAGCATGAGCCTGCTTCAGGAACAGGAGCCCGCCTGGAAAACGCTGGACACGCTCAAAAACAAACTGGAGAAGCAACTGGATCCGAATTGCAAAGCAATACTGGATGGCTGGAATAATCTGATAGAAAGATACAGAAAGGATAAATACCAGTATAAGGTAAGAGATAAACTCATTGAACAGGATCTGTATTCCGAATCTTTGTCGCAGCTGAGGATACCAAAAGTAGCGCTTCCTGCTTTTAAAGATTGGGGAGAAATTCTAAGATGGGTACTGACTGAAAA
>JBJMLY010000078.1:0-3417 GCA_045805025.1 Cytophagaceae bacterium
AAGCTGCCAGTCCCAGGCGGCCGTCGCGCTCCAGGGTGACATCATAATCGTTCAATTCCAGATAATTCTTTAGTACACTTCCTAAGTTGGGATCGTCCTCGCAAAGTAAAATTTTAGCTTTCTTTTCTGCCATGATTAAGAATTTAATTGAGCAATAAAATTAACATATTTCGCAAAAGAATATTTTCCGTTTGTTCTTCACAGTAACCTCCGAATCTCTCTTGCCTTGTTTTACTTTTGCTTTTCTGATCATATCATGCTTCTAACACCCGACAATAAATTGAAAAAACTCATCATTATCGGCGACCGGGTTTTGATCCGTCCCACCCGTCCCAATGAACGCACCGAGAGCGGACTCTATCTTCCTCCCGGTGTTCAGGAAAAAGAAAGAGTACAACAGGGGTATATCATAAAAATCGGGCCCGGCTATGCTATTCCCCTGCCGCCGGAAGAAGAATCCTGGAAGGCGCAGGAAGAACAGGTAAAATATGTTCCCCTGCAGGCCCGGGAGGGCGACCTCGCTATTTTCCTTTTAAGCGGCGCAACCGAAATCATGTATCAGGGTGAGAAATATTTCATCGTTCCTCAGGGTGCGATTCTGATGCTGGAACGGGAGGAAGAGCTGTAAGAAATAGCTTATAGCTACAAGCTGTTAGCTGCAAGCCTGCTTTGAGTAGCCTTCGGCAGGAGTTGTATGTTTTTAGTTTGTATTGAAGACAGGCCTGGTTTTGGTTTAAAACCCATGAAAAATAGTTACTCCTTTGCACATTCGGATGAATTAGAAATAGGGTTCATCGGCATTCTAGCCGTTCCATCATTTCTTTTTGAGGAATTTTAGGCGAATTGTGATAGGAGCTGCTCGTAGCTCTTGTTAGGCTGTTATTTCAAGAGCGCCAGTGTAGTGTTTTTGCACGCGGCCCACGAGGTCATTGTAGTCGAACGGCTTCTGCATAAAGTCGTCGGCATGGGCATAGGAGATCATGTTCTGGTTATATTCCTCGCCCGACATCATGATGACACGCACATGGCTCATCTCGGGGTCATTTTTAACGTCACTGCAGAAACTATAACCATCCTGGTCGGAGAGGCAGACATCCATGAGAATAAGTACTGGCTTATGAATCCTGATCTTTAGCCTGGCCTCTTCAATGGAGGAAGCCAGCACAGTATCGTAGCCCTGACCCTTCAAAATGATCTGCACGATCTGCAACAGATCCCTATTGTCATCGAGTAACAGGATTTTTTGCGAACTATACACGGTCTTCGTTTTGCCCTTCCTATTCAAATACCTTTCCAAAAATGAAAAAGGACGGGAAATTAACGGGAATTAGCGGCCCAGTTCGGCGCAAAGGGCTAAAAAGTCGCCGATCCGGCTAAAGAAGAACCGTATTTGAAAGTAAAGTTCATAGTTGGTCCTGCCCGGTGGCGGGTTTGAAGAGGACCACTGTTCAAGCACTTTAAATTAATAAGGATAATGTTCTGAAAGTTTGAAAATAAAGCCAGTAATAAAGCAGCCTGAAACAAAAAATAAAAATCCCCTGGTGAAAACTGGTGAAATCAGCTCAAAGCTTAAGCTGCCAACTATGATAAGGATAATATTCCGTCCTCACTTACCTGTATCTTCTTTTCCGCCTGCATGAACTGAATCACCTTCCAGGCTTTCTCTTTTTTGATACTGCCGATTTCCTCAAGGAGCTGTGGCGCCGTCAGGGGTTTTTGGGAGAGACGATGGTGAATCAGTCCGGAAATATTTTCAAACTCTTCTACCGAAAGCGGCGTGGATTTTTTCTCAATGCAATTATCGCAAATGCCACAGTCCTTTGCTTCTGCGTCTCCAAAATAATTGCTCGTATAGCGGCTGCGGCAACCACCAGTATCTATATAGCCAATCATTTTTTCCACCCTGCGGATGAATGCATCTTTGCGTTTTTGATAAGGTGCGATATTAAAAAGCAGTTCTTCGGCAGGAACTCGGTTCTTTCGGAACACGATCTGAGGTTCTTCGTTCTGTGGTGTATAGCTGATGACGCCAAAGGAGGCAATGGTCTGTAACTGGCTCCGGATATCCGGTTCATTTTTTTTCATCAGTCTCGCCAGAAGATGTTCCGAAATAAAGGCCGGAAAATCAAATATCCCTCCATAGGTTCTGAGTAATGTAGTCAGCAGTGGCTCGTGTTGAGGATGACTGCTTTGAAATTCCTGCAGGCGGTTCTTGGAACTAGTAAAAACAAGAGTGGAAGGCGAGAAATTTTTTTCATTGAAGTCCAGCCATCCGTCCTGCTCCAATGCTTTGAGGGCGTACAGTGCTTCGGTGCTCTTTAGTTTGAAATTGCGGATGAATTCATCAAAGTGGAAATCAAAGCTCCTGTATTCGCCGGTATAGGCGGGTATCTGCAGATAGTTGACCAGGGCCTGGTAAATTTTTCTGATCGTGTCCAGGTCGGGAAAGCGTGCTCGGTGCAGCTGGGAGAGCTCCGTCACATCCTGTTCATTATACAACAAGACAGCATAAGCCTTTTTACCGTCGCGCCCTGCACGTCCGGCCTCCTGATAATAATTCTCCAGACAATCGGGAACATCTGCATGTACTACCAGTCGCACATCGGGTTTGTCGATGCCCATGCCAAATGCATTGGTGCAGGCCATGACCCTGATCTGATTGTCGATCCAGGCTTTTTGCCGTTCATTTCTTTCTTCCTGTTTTAGTCCTGCATGATAGCAACCAGCTGAAATACCGTGCATCTGCAAGAGCTGGCTGACCTCTGATGTGCGTCTACGGCTTTTGCAATACACAATGGCGGTGCCCGGCACTTTTTTAATGATTTCTGCGAGCCTCGACAGCTTCGCATCTACTTTAAAAACACTATAGGAAAGATTCTTCCGCTCAAAAGAGGGCCGGAAAATCTGTTCGGCTTTGAATAAGAGTTTTTCACAAATATCCTTTTGCACTTCGGGAGTAGCCGATGCGGTGAGAGCAAGTACCGGCACATCAGGCAATTCCTCCCTCAGGGATGATACGCGCAGATATGAAGGACGGAAATCATAACCCCATTGCGAGATGCAATGAGCTTCATCCACGGCAATCAGGTTCACGTGCAGCGCCGGCAGATATTCCCTAAAAAGCGAAGTTTCCAGCCGCTCGGGTGAGAGGTAGAGAAATTTAAAATACTCATGTGAAGCATTTTTCAGTGTCTGGATCACATCAGCCTTTTTCATTCCCGAATGAATGAGCAGGGCCGGAATATTTTTTTTCCTGAGATTGTCCACCTGGTCTTTCATCAGTGCGATCAGGGGAGAAATCACCAGACAGATCCCTTCCCGGCTCAGTGCCGGCACCTGAAAGCAAATGGACTTTCCGCCCCCGGTGGGCAAAATGGCCAGGGTATCTTTTCCAGACAAAACCGATCCAACAATTTC
>JBJMLY010000079.1:0-5854 GCA_045805025.1 Cytophagaceae bacterium
AATCAAAATGAAGTAGTGATTGTCATGCTGACCACCTCTTCCAATCCCAAAGACCTTGAAAAAGTAGAAGCGCTGAAGATTGGCGATTACATCAATAAGCCTTTGACGGAAGACAAGCTTAAAAATGTGATGGCAAGGAATTTCAAAAAATAAACTGATTTTATATCCATAAAAAAGCCACCTCAGAGGGTGGCTTTTTTATGGAATTATTTTGTTTTCGTTTTGGGCTTAGGTTGCTCCTGTACATCATCCTGAGGCGCTCCTGGCTCAATGTCTTTTTTGATCTGAATATCCTTGCCTCCGGTATTTTCAATCAGGGTCATTTCCTGGATCAGGTGTCCGGCACCGGCAAATTTATCGATCATGAAAAGTATGTAGCGTATATCGACGCTGATACAACGCTGAAGTCCTGGCTCGTAAACGATATCTCCGCTCATGGCTTCCCAGTTCCCGTCGAAGGCTGTGCCGATCAGGTGCCCTTCTCCGTTAATGACCGGACTACCTGAATTTCCTCCGGTAATGTCGTTGTTGCTTATGAAGCAGACGTGCATGATGCCATTTTCATCGGCATATTTTCCGAAATCCTTTTTCTGATACAGGTCAATAAGCTTGGGAGGTACGACAAATTCATCATTTGTGGAATCTTCTTTTTCAACAACTCCGCTTAAAGTGGTAAAATATTCATAATGTACGGCATCTCTAGGATCGTAATCCTGGATCGTGCCATAGGTTAGTCTCATCGTAAAGTTCGCATCAGGGTATAGCTTCTGACCTTTCTTCATTTCCATGAGGGCTTTGGTATACACCGCATTGGTCTGATCTTTCTTGGCGAAAATGCCTCCAAGCATCGGTCCGATCTTGGCTCTGAAATCATTCAGGATTGAATTCATAGCCTGGAAGGCGGGGTCCTTTTCCAATAGTTTTGCATCGGGTTTTGCCAGGAATGCGTCCATCTTCTGCTTGCTGACCAGCATGGATTTTTTAAATACGTCATCCGCGTATCGGTTGAAATCCCCTTTGTACTTTTTGGCCACCATGGCGAATACGGCAGGGTGTAGTTCTTTGGGAATATCTTCGTAATACATTTTAAGCAGGGCGGCAAAGATTTTTTTGTCGGTCGGTGCATTGTAGTTTTTGAAATTTTCTTCCGTGGTTTTCTTCGCTTCATCCATCGCCGCTTTCAGTTCTTCGGCATCTCCGCCTTTCATGGCGCTATAAAGGCTGTTCAGATGGTAGGCGTAAATCAGCACTTCGGTGCCAAAGGCCGCTTCTTCCAGGTAGATATAAGCTGGATTGTACTTTCTGTAAAGCTTATAGATCTTGTCGTAGTCGGATAAAAGATTTCCGTAATCGATCTTCCTGGAGGGATCCGCATTTACCCATTCGGTAAAGGCCTTTTCTTCTTCTTTTTTCTTGTCGACAATATGAAGTCTTTTCAGGCCCTGGTTCTGACCGATGAAGTATTTATAGTAATTGCTGACCTGGGCATAATTAGAAGCATACTTGATCCTGATCTCAGGGTTCGCATCCATATCTTCCTTCATGAGGGCCAGTCTTTTTTCACGGATCCGGATCTTGATCGGGTTGCTCTGATCATACGTCATGCTGACGGCTGCAGCCGGAATATAGCGTTCTGTATTGCCCGGATAGCCGAGCACCATGGAGTAATCGTTCTTATGAACTCCCTTCAGGGAAACAGGCAGCCAGTATTTGGCTTTCAGGGGGATGTTGTCTTTGGAATATTCTGCAGGCTTTCCATCAGGACCTGAATAAATGCGGAACATGGAGAAATCTCCGGTATGGCGAGGCCACATCCAGTTGTCGGTATCTCCTCCGAACTTTCCTACCGAGGAAGGAGGGGCTCCCACCAGTCTGACATCTTTGAAGGTTTCGTATACGAAAAGATAAAACTCGTTTCCTTCGAAGAAGCTTTTTACTTCAGCATTGTAATGAGTTCCTTTAACAGCTTGCTCTTCCAGTTCCTTGCTCAGCTTTTCAATTTTATCATCGCGTCCATCGGAAGGCATTCTTCCTACAGAGCTTAATACTTTTTCGGTTACGTCTTCCATTCTTACCAGGAAGGAAACGGTAAGCCCTTTATTCGGCAATTCCTTGTCGCGGGACATGGCCCAGAAGCCGTTGCTCAGGTAATCGTTTTGCACGGTGCTGTGTGACTGTACCGATTCATATCCGCAATGGTGGTTGGTTAGTACCAGGCCGTCTTTGGAGATAACCTCGCCTGTACAGAAGCCGCCGAAGTTCAGGATGGCATCCTTAAGGCTTGAATGATTTACATCGTAAATTTCTTCGGGCGTCAGCTTAAGGCCCAGCCTCTGCATATCGGTATAGTTCAGCCTTTTGATAAGCATAGGAAGCCACATTCCTTCATCGGCTCTCGAGGTAAAGCTCAGAGATAAACTGAAGGCAAAAAGAAAAAGCACTGAAATTCTTCTGATCATGATTTTATGTTTTTAAAAAATAATAAGGGTTAAACCGTGTTAAGTGCTAATAAGTTTAAGTATGAATACTCAGGACTTTTGCCATTCCATGAGCATCAGACTTATAGCTTACGAACATACGAACTTAAACTTTAAAACTCAAAACTCAGATCGGGGCCCTCATATGCAGGTAAACTCCCTGGCGGGACTGCCTGTTGATCGAGTATTCCACTCTGAATACCATATCATAATACGTTACCAGGTCCAGCCCCAGGCCTCCTCCCAACATTAGTGTATTGGCAAGAGCTGTATTTTCCGGATTGAAGGAATTGTCGCGTACATAACCGGCATCGGTATATGCTCTGATATAAAGCGCAAAAGGAATGGTCTCAAACTGATTGACAGGTACGCCCTCTGCTTTTATTTTTTTAGAGAACAGCTGGTATTTGAGATTGACCTTGGCCAATGAATAATGCTGCCCATCGACCACATAGAGTTCATAGCCGCTCACATAATCTCTGCCATAGCCCAGGGACTTAAAATTGAAATAGGGCTGATTGTATGGGAAAGAAATTTTCTGACGCAGTCCTCCGGCCAGATAAAATTTATTTCCCAGCTTCATATACTTTGCATATTCAAAGCGGAAGATCACCTGATTGATATCGTGCGACAAGCCAAGCCCCAGATGTTCGGCGTCGAACCGGAAATAGCTTCCTTTGAGAGGATAATAGCTGATATCGCGGAAGTCATGGATGAAGGAATATTTCATCGAGAAATAGTGTTGCTGCGTTCTTCCTTCCAGGAAATAACGCGGATTAAGAGCAGCGATCGTATCGGCGATGGCATTATCATTAAAATAACCGCTCAGGTAATGGGTCTGATAGAATTTTTTCCGGTAGGTAAAGGTCACAGAAGAGGTAAATAGTTCTCTAAGTACCTTGGAGTTTTCCAGTTCGAGGTAGCTAAGCTTATGGTTGGAAGTCTTGTAGGCCACCTGTTTGTTAGTAGCATAAGAAACAATAGCACTGACGCCTAGTTTCTGGTTTTTTGTGAGATAGGGAATATAATAGCCGAGCTCATATTTTTTGGTAAATCCCATCTGTATTCTGGCTCTTAACGTCTCGTTTCTTCCCCGTACGTTTTTCTGTACAAAGAAGAGTCCGAAGTTGGTACGCTTCAGATCATGTCCTCTCTGCTGCCACCATTCGTTGAAATTACGATCTGCAAGCTCGAAGATGGGTACTGGGTACGTGTACCAGCGTTCTTTTACATGTATTACCAGATCTTTTTCCGGAAGATCGCCGATCAGAAGCAGATCCACGGTTACGAAAAGTCCTGTGTTGAATATTCTGTTTCGGCTTAACAGAATTGCCTTTTCGATAGCCTCATTTCTGAGCGTATCACCGGCTTTAAAACTCATTTCCCGGAGTATGATCCGGTCCTTTGTTCTCTTGTTACCTTGAATCGAAATGCTTTTGATCAGAATAAGACCCATATCGGCTGAATCGGCCTGCTGCCAGGTAGTTGCGGCCTTGATCTTTGTGGAAAATAAAGAGCAGAAGAGCAAAGAAAAAAGGAAAAGCCTGGGCACTTGATTGGGTTTATTTTGTATTTTTAAGCCTGTTTTCGCTATCTAAATTAGTAAATAAATCCCGTAACACTATTATGTCTAACAGAATCACAACGTTCGAAGAGTATACCAAAGAATATCAGGCCAGCGTGAAAGACCCTGAGTCTTTCTGGGCTGATAAAGCCAATTACTTTACCTGGAAGAAAAAGTGGGATAAAGTTCTGGAATGGAACTTTGAGGAACCGAAAGTAAAATGGTTTATCAATGGTAAGCTCAACATTACGGAGAATTGCCTGGATCGTCACCTTCAGACGAGAGCCGATCAGGCTGCTATCATCTGGGAGCCGAACGATCCTAAAGAGCCGAACAAAGTTCTGACCTATAAAGAGCTGCACGAGCAAGTATGCCGATTTGCTAATGTACTGATTAGTCATGGAGCTAAAAAGGGTGATCGCATCTGTCTGTACATGCCTATGGTTCCTGAACTGGCGGTTGCCGTTCTGGCCTGCGCCCGCATCGGCGCTATACACTCTGTAGTTTTCGGCGGCTTTTCATCCACAGCCCTCAGCGATCGTGTGATTGACGCTCAGTCCAATATTATCGTCACCACCGACGGCGGCTATAGAGGTAACAAAGCCATTCCGATGAAGGGCATTGTGGACGAAGCGGTAGAAAAATGCGAAAGCGTAAAGAAAGTCATTGTTTTCAAAAGAACAGGTGGTGAGGTAAAGATGAAAGCGGGCCGTGATTTCTGGTGGCACGAAGAGATGGCCAAAGCCAACGCTCAAAATAGCGCCCAGGAGATGGATTCGGAAGATCCTCTTTTTATTCTTTATACATCAGGTTCTACGGGAAAACCGAAGGGCGTTGTTCACAACATCGGCGGCTACATGATCTTTGCCGATTACTCTTTCAGAAATGTATTCCAGTATAACGATGGGGATGTTTACTGGTGTACGGCCGATATAGGCTGGGTAACCGGTCACTCGTACATCGTATACGGTCCGCTGCTTGCAGGCGCCACCAGCGTTATGTTTGAAGGTGTGCCCACCTACCCGGATGCAGGGAGATTCTGGCAGGTCATCGATAAATATAAAGTCAATCAGTTTTATACAGCACCGACCGCCATCCGTTCCCTGATGGCTTTCGGACTCGATTTTGTAAAACCTTACAAGCTGGATTCTCTCAAAGTGCTTGGTTCGGTAGGAGAGCCTATCAACGAAGAGGCCTGGCACTGGTACAACGACCATATCGGAAAAGGAAACTGCCCGATCGTCGATACCTGGTGGCAAACCGAAACAGGTGGGATCCTGATTTCTCCGCTTGCCGGAATTACCAAGACAAAACCTTCCTATGCCACACTCCCTCTTCCGGGAGTGCAGCCGATTCTGGTTGACAGCAGCGGACAAGAAATAAAAGGCAATGGGGTGGAAGGAAATCTCTGCATTAAATTCCCATGGCCATCGATTATCAGAACCACGTATGGCGATCATGAGCGCTGCAGACAAACCTATTTTGCTGTGTATAAAAATCTCTATTTTACCGGCGACGGATGTAAACGCGATGAGGATGGCTATTACAGGATCATGGGTAGGGTGGACGATGTGATCAACGTATCCGGTCACAGAATGGGTACTGCTGAAGTGGAAAGCGCCATTAACGAGCACGATGATGTAATTGAATCCGCCGTGGTTGGATATCCTCATGACATCAAGGGACAGGGAATCTATGCTTTTGTGATCCACGATAAAAACAACAAGAAAGATCCGGAAGAGGTAAAGAAAGAAATTCTGGCTGTCGTATCCAGGATCATCGGACCGATCGCGAAGCCTGATAAGATCCAGCT
>JBJMLY010000080.1:0-4046 GCA_045805025.1 Cytophagaceae bacterium
CTGGTCGCTGTTTTTGCACTTTTCTACCGCTTCTGACAATTCCTCCGGAATATCGATATGGAAAATACTTGGAAGCACGGTAGTCTGCTTTTCGGTCGTGATGGGTTTTAGCCCTGGTATAATCGGAATAGTGATGCCTTCTTCGCGGCACCGCTTCACGTACTCAAAATATTTGCTGTTATCGAAAAACATCTGGGTAACGATATAGTCAGCTCCAAGGTCCTGTTTCAGCTTCAGATATTTAAGATCTGCCTTCAGATTGGGTGACTCAAAGTGTTTCTCCGGATACCCTGCCACGCCAATACAAAAATCAGTCGGGAAAGCATTCTGAAGATCTTCGTCCATGTATAGTCCATTATTCATCTCCTTGATCTGCTTGATAAGATCGGAAGCGAATTTATGACCGTCGGGTTCTGGAACGAAGGTTCCTTCCGACTTGATATGATCGCCTCTGAGTGCGAGCACGTTGTCGATGCCCAGGAAGTTCAGGTCAATAAGGGCGTTCTCGGTCTCTTCTTTGGAGAAACCTCCGCAGATGATATGAGGGACGGCATCCACATGATATCTGTTCATGATCGCTGCGCAGATTCCCACAGTGCCCGGTCTTTTTCTGGTAGTTTTTTTCTCCAGCAAACCATTCTCACGGTTTTTATATACAAATTCCTCACGATGATAGGTTACATCGATAAAAGGAGGCTTGAATTCCATCAAAGGTTCGATGGCTCCAAAAAGAGAATTAATGTCCTGTCCCTTCAGGGGAGGAAGAATTTCAAAAGAGAATAAAGTCTTCTTTGCATTCTTGATATGCTCTGTAATCTTCATGCGTAGGTCGTATACCTGATTTTATAGGTTTGCAAAAATACCATTTTTAGGATATAAAACAGAATAATAAACCCTTTAAATAGCTATTGTTTCAAGGCTTTGGCTATCTCCTCCCTGAACAATTTTCCAATGAGAGGATCCTTCATCTGCGAATCATTCAAATAAAAATCCCTTCCGAACAGATCTGTCACATAATCAATAGAGGAATCATATTTCTTTGATTTTATGAGGGCAAATTCTTCACTTTTACGGCCGTACGCTTCAGAAATGATCTTTAAAAAATCCGAATACTTTATTTTAAATAAAAAAAGATCAATGCCCTTCACATTATAATCGGCAGGACATATCAGGTATGCATATTGAGGAGAAAATTTCTTTTTTGTACCCGAAATGACCAATCTCTCTTCCAGCCCTACCATGCATACATTCGATTTGTGCTTTCCGGAGTAGTCGTATATGGTATCAGGCGGACTGTAACTGGTGTCCAGCCTTATTATTACTGATTGAAGCTCCTGTCCAGTAAGAAGCCTGTTGTCATAGTCATAGGCGGGAATGCCTCCTTTTAAAATCTCTTTCATCACAAAGCCGCTAAATTCCCTTCCCTTCTGAAACAGCTTATCAGCCGGGCTTTTTCTGAAATCAATAGACCTGTAGGCTGAATATTTAAAAAATAATTTCTTCTTTTTAGAACGGCAGCTTTCCGGAACATAATTCAGGGAATCAAAATAGGGAAGATAATCTTTGAAATTCCTGAGGCTTTTTTTGTATTCTTCCAGTACAGGAGAAGAAGAAGTTTTCCGCAAAAATGCAGAATTGATTACGATGGAATCCGGTAGATTATAATCAATAAATACGGAAGGATTTTGCCAATTTGCCCCGATTGATATAACCGGTTCCCTGAAAATATTCTCAGCCATAAGATATGAAACCATGAATTTTTTATCAGTAATGGCCTTTGAATAAGTACATGAATCGGCATTGTTATCCGGGTTATACCACATGGCTCTTGGATCCTTATTGAACAAACCGATACATTCATCCAACCGGAATGTGGCTATTGGCATATCGATCCCTTTTAGATTATCAGGATTCGACGCAGGAATGAATAAATTAATGAATTTAACCTTATCCTCTCGCTTCTCTGAATAAGCAAGGCTCTTTTCAGAGATACTTATTGCGAGTCCCTCGGGTAAATAGGAAGTAGACGTATAGATTATTGTGTACTCTTGTATTTCACCCGGGTCCAGCATCTCCTCATTGGCCATTATTTCTTCGGCTTCCATACGTTTCTTAAATTCCTCTATGGTTAAAGGCAGAATTTCTTCCTGGTTATTATAGGGAGTAATTTTTTTATCGAGAACTCCATCAATAAGAATTCTTGTTACTTCTCTTCCCCTTCCCATCAAGGGAATTCCATATTTATTATTCATGTCGGGAGAAATGAATACATCATAGTACATCTTAAAGGCTGTTCCCGTGGCCCCCATGCCCCGTTCTTTAAGATTATTAACCTTGCCAGCGTTTTCCTGAATTAATCTGCGCAGATACGGATTCTCAAAAGAAGCCGTCGTATCCATTATTTTAGTATCGAATACTGCATTCTTATTTTTCAAGATACGAAGCGCATACGTGGTATATAAACGCCCTTTTAAAGCATCTGCATAATTTAATGAATCGGCATTGTTCTGGCGGTTGTACCAGACAGCCCGCTTATCGGCCTTAAATAAGGCAGAGCAATCCTCAAATTTAAACCGGAGCAAAACGCTGTCTTTTGACTCCTGATAAGAGATGTTTTCTAACAGTAAATCAATCCAGCGTGGCACAATTCCGGAAGCACTAATTTCAGACATAACCGATATCCGCCGTAAATCGGAAGCGGAAAATTTTCTTAACGATTCTTTGTTAAAAGGTTTTATATCCATGCTCGCATAGGGATTCATCATCTCATCGTAATAGTTCATGGTATCCTCATAAATGATAAGTCTGTCCAGGGCTTGAGCCTGGCTCATAACAATCCCGGAAGCTTCGTAAGCCACGATCTTTCCTTCTTTTAAACCATCGATCAGAATTGTTGGAATTTCCCGGTTGTAGCAATAAAATGGCCTGTTCGGTCTCGTATTGAGATCTACATAACTCTCAATGAAGTAATTATCCAGCTGTGCCTGCAATAAATGACTAAAAAAAAACAGCAGTGTAAAAAAATGGAGTGACTTGATCATACTAAAAAAATTATTCATCAAAATACTTAAGATTACAGGGAAATCAAATTAAATAACCTTCTATAAATCAAATTTTTAATCCCATCACAGACCTTCAATTAACCTGACTAAACAGACTGAATAATAGTTGGGAATTTCTTTTTTTAAAGAGTTGCAATTACAATTAATTAACTTGCTATAATCCAATAATTTAAAGCTCTGAAGAAGCGCTAATGAACAAATTTAGTCTGCAGGTAATTATACATAAAGAGTATGTTTAATTAAACGAGAGAGATTTATGAACAATGGAGTAAAAATTTTCTGGGGATTCCTGGCGGGCGCCGCAGTTGGAACAGCAGCAGGGTTGGTATTTGCGCCTGAAAAAGGATCTGAAACCAGAGTGAAAATCGGCAAA
Organism: Cytophagaceae bacterium; assembly: GCA_045805025.1. Classification (GTDB taxonomy): domain Bacteria; phylum Bacteroidota; class Bacteroidia; order Cytophagales; family Cytophagaceae; genus DATMOV01. The sequence continues at coordinate 3,436 of JBJMLY010000080.1, forward strand.
AAAGCTTCCGAATTCGGTGAGGGGGTTGCCACTACTTACAAAAAAGGCGTTGAAAAATTCAATACGCTGAAAGAGTCAGCCTTCTCCTTAGTGAACAATTATGGAGAAGAAGTAGCAGGCTCTAATTCAGGTCAGCAAGGTGGCGTACTTTAAGGAAGCAGATTCCATAGGATAAAAAAACCTCCTCTGTGCAGAGGAGGTTTTTTTTATGCGTCGTAATTCATATTGGGAGCAAGCCATCTTTCAACAACAGACAAGTCCATCTTTTTTCTCACCGCATAATCTTCGACCTGATCTTTTTCAATTTTACCAAGTCCGAAATACTTCGAATCAGGATGCGAAAAATAGAACCCGCTCACCGATGAGGCCGGATACATCGCAAAGCTTTCGGTAAGCGTAATCCCGGTTTTCGCTTCGGCGTCCAGCAGGTCGAACAAGGCTCGTTTCTCGGTATGATCCGGACAAGCGGGATAACCGGGTGCCGGGCGTATGCCAGCATATTCTTCTTTAATCAGCTGCTCGTTATCCAGGGTTTCATCTTTAGCATTGCACCAGAATTCTCTGCGTACTCTCGCATGCATACATTCTGCACTTGCTTCGGCGTGCCTGTC
>JBJMLY010000081.1:0-1921 GCA_045805025.1 Cytophagaceae bacterium
GGCTTTGACGACGATTTTTTTGCCCATATGGAAGAAATCGACCTTTGCTGGAGATGGCAAGCTTCGGGTTATAAAATATATTACTGTGCCGAAAGCGAAGTTTACCATCTGGGAGGCGGCACCTTATCAAAGTCAAATCCCCGGAAGACCTATCTTAACTTCAGAAACAACCTGGCTTTGCTGTATCAGAACTATCCGGGTAAGCATCTGTATGGTGTAATCCTGCTTAGAATGATCCTGGATGGGGTTGCGGCCGTTAAATTCCTCTTTACAGATTCTTTCGGGCATTTTCTGGCCATTATACGGGCACATTTTTCGATTTACGGGAGCTTGGGGAAGCTGAGAGATAAACGAAAAAGGAATATGCGCAACATGACCAGCAACCCTCTGAAAATGACCTACAAGGGTTTTATCATTATTGATTATTTTTTAAAAAAAAGAAGAAGATTTTCCGATCTGAACGTGAGATAATAATGACAGGCCTGTAATATCGGGCTTAAATATCCCAGATGGTGCTTCTTTTTCTTCTCAGGTGAATGTGAATATTCATCAGAAAAGCCAGAGTAAGATAAATGATCAGGGGTGAACCAAACGTAAGAAAAGAGGCATAAATAAAGAAAAGACGGATACTTCCTGTCGCAATACCCAGCTTTTCTCCCCAAAAAGTACAAACCCCGAAGGCTTGATTTTCAAATAATGCCTGTATTTTCTTCATACTGCTGAAATTTATCCTTTAATCCTATTACACTAAGATATACAGAAAATTACAAATTTTGTTAAAAAATCATTGTTTAATTAAATTATACAGGTAATTTCGCAAACTGAAATTAAACATTTTTATTATGACTTTAATAAGAAAAACTCTATTGGCGCTCGTACTTGCCTCTACCGTAATTTTTAACGGCTGTGCCCTTAAAAAGATGGTTAAAATGGCTAAGGACCAGCAACTGACTGTTAATCCTTCACCCCTGGAAGTTCATGGCGACAGCGTAAAATTCGAAATGTCTGCCCTTCTTCCTCTGAAGATGCTCAAAAAGAACAAGATCTATACCGTAGCGGCCGCCTACAAATATGGCGACCAGAAGATGGATCTTGGAACTGTTGAATTCAAATCAGCAGATTTCCCGACTGCTAAAACCGAACAGCCTAAAATGGTTCATACTTTCCAGTTTGGCTATAAGCCAGCGATCGGAAACGGTGACCTGGTTGTAAAAGGAACAGCTTCAAACCTGACCAAAAGCAAAAACAAGTCTACCGAAGAAATGCCGGTTGCCAAAGGGTTGATCACCACTTCCCGCCTTGTAAAGGATATCTTTTATGTAGGATATGCTGAACACGGCTACAACAACAAGGAAGAATATATGCCGCTTGTTATCAATTTCTACTTCGATCAGGGCAAATCAGTTCTGAAACAAAGTGAAATGCACGGAACACACGGCAAGCACCTGGATGCTTTCATCGCTAAAAAGAACGTTACCAGAACTGTAAATATTGTCGGAGAACACTCTCCTGAAGGTTCTGAAACCAAGAACTCTTCACTGGCTGACGAAAGAGCAAAGGCTATTGAAAAATACTACAAGGAAAGAATGAAACATTACCAATACCATACCAAGGCTGACTCTATCAGCTTTGTAACAAAGGGTATCGTAATGGACTGGACTCCTTTAAAACACCTTCTTGACTCTTCAAACTATCTGAATGCAGAAGAAAAAGCACAGGTTCTGAACATCGTGAACAGCGGTGGTTCTTTCCCTTCTTTAGAGGCTCAGATCGAGAAATTACCTTTCTACAAGAAAAAGATTCTTGCTCATATCTATCCTAAGCTGAGAACAGCTAGAACTGAGATTCTGGTTGTGAAGCCTAAGAAAACAGACGCAGAAATTTCTTTACTGGCAAAAGGTATCGCCGATGGTACGATCAA
>JBJMLY010000082.1:0-2678 GCA_045805025.1 Cytophagaceae bacterium
AAATATAGTACTGCAATTCAAAATTCCAAATCCGGAAGAGAAATTACTATAAGAAAGAATGAGTTAAAGCTGATTTTTGCAGGAAGGTTTTAAAAAATAAAAAAGGCCCAGGGAAAGGCCTTTTTTAAGAAATTAAACAGGTATGAATAAAACAGTGTTATGTACATTGATACTTCTGCCAGCACAAAAGTAACCGGTTTTAAAAAAAGCTTTTAAAAACAAAAAGCCTCATTATGAGGCTTATAATATTAGAGTGATTATTTATTTTTATAAATGAGTCTTTACGGTAGAAACCTTATGCAATAATGAAACAGGTTTTTTAGCTTTGTTACTCATTAAAGCGGATTTGGGATTCACAAAAGCCAAACCCAGAGTCATAAATAAACAGGAAAGTTTCAAATAGAAGGAAATATTGGTATTTTTTTGTCCCATGCTCTTCAGATTAATCTCTCAGATTTCCCTAATTAATACCTTAAGGTTAGTAAAGGTAATCCAATTTAGAAAAAATATAGTAATTTTTAGAAGTTATTGTTAAAAAGTTAAATATAGACTCTTATACTGCCTTTGGACTAAAATGTTATTTTTATTATATAAACAATCATTTTGGCACGATAAAATTATAAAATGAGAAGATAAGCTTATGGTTAAGGTGCTTTTTGTATGCTTGGGTAATATATGTCGTTCAACGATGGCTGAAGGCATATTCCGGCAAATGATAAAAGAAGAAGGTTTAGATTCCAGCATATCTTGTGATTCGGCCGGTACTGGCGCTTATCACATTGGAGAAGATCCGGATCACAGAACCATGCAGACGCTCCGGAAACATGGTGCCGATCTGATTCATAAAGGGCGTCAGTTCAATAACCAGGATTTTGAGGCTTTTGACTACATTCTGGCCATGGATACCAATAATTTTTATGATATCAATGACCTGGCGCGCATGCATGATAAGCCCAATGATCATGTTAGCCTGATGAGGGATTTTGATCCACTGAAAGGAAATAAAGATGTTCCAGATCCATACTGGAGCAAACTTGACGGCTTTGAAGAGGTTTATCAGATATTGTTAAGGTCAAACACAGAACTCCTTCGGTTTTTGCGTCAAAAACATAAAATATAATGTCTGACGGAAATAAAAATAATGTGGAAGATATACTCAGGGATTCACTGGGTAAAGAGCTCCGGATTTCCTCGGTAATGCCGGTCGCTGGAGGCTGTATTAATAATGCGGTGAAAGTGGAAAGCAGCGAAGGTATCTTCTTTATTAAAACAAATTCTCCCGAGCTGCTCTCTATGTTCGAGTCGGAAGCGAAAGGGCTGGACCTGCTTGCCAGGGCAGGGGCTCTAAGAGTTCCTGAAGTTTTAGCTTTCGGATACAACGACCAATGCTCTTACCTGGTCCAGGAGTTTGTAGAAAAGGAGATCCCGGGCAAAAATTTCTGGAAAAATTTCGGAACGGCGCTTTCCATGCTCCACCGGCAGACCAAATCCGAATATGGTCTCCACTTTAATAATTTTATCGGCGCTCTGCCTCAGCAAAATGAACCCTGCAAAGAATGGCTTGATTTTTTTATCACCCGGCGGCTTCAGGTTCAGATAAATAAAGGGCTTGAGACGGGCAGTCTGGACAAAGAGTCTGCAAAAAAATTCGATACGCTTTTTAAAAAACTTCCCGAGCTACTTATTTCTGAAAAGCCTGCTCTCCTTCACGGAGATCTTTGGAGCGGAAATTTCCTCGTGGCGGGCCAGGTCTGTCTCATTGATCCGGCCGTTTATTATGGACATAGAGAAGCGGAGATTGCTTTTACCAGGCTGTTCGGAGGATTTGACAAAGAATTCTATCAGGCTTACGAAGAGAATTTTCCTATCAGTCCGGGATTCGATGAACGCGCTGAAATTTATAATTTATACCCGTTGCTGGTTCATGTAAATTTATTCGGAGGCAGTTACCTGAATCAGGTAAAACAGATTCTTCGGAAATTCATGTAGTTAACTAAGGACGGTATTTTTTTCTCAACTCCGCTTTTTGTAAGGCACGCTCAATGAGTAAATCCGTGATCCGTTCAGAAATTTCTGACGAACTGCCGGCTGTAAAAGCAGATTGGAATTTTTTTTCATCCACATCAATCCGATATGCCAGGTTGAGCAGCTTCTGGTAATCGTGAACCAAAAGCTCGCAAACGGCATGACTTAATCCTTTCCGGAATTCTTCTTCTCCCGAATAATTTTCCACGGGAAAGTGATTCCGGATCAGCATACATGCGTCGGCGAATAAATCAGGATCAGCCATAAAAAAAGGCTCTTGCGAGCCCTATTTGGTTTTAGATGGTGTTTTTGATTTTGCAGCAGGTTTCTTTTCTTCCTTGGCCTCAGGCTTCACTGCCTTTTCCGTTTTGACTTTTTCAGATTCAGCAGTAGCACTTTCCTTTTTCGGTTTCTCTTTCTCTTCTGCTTTTTTCTCTTCAGGTGCAGCCTTGAATACTTCGGGCAGGTGGCTGGAAAGAAGTACGTACCAGGTCACCAGTTTTTTGATGTCTGAATTATATACACGCTCTGTGTCAAAGTCGGGTACAATCTCTCCCAGAAATGCTTTAAGCGCAGCGGGGTCAGATTTAGCATCCACTTTAAGATTGTTTTTATACTTCTCGTAAATCTTGGCAAAAACATTTTCCAAAGGG
>JBJMLY010000083.1:0-6134 GCA_045805025.1 Cytophagaceae bacterium
ATGGCCACCATTTGTCTTGTCTGGTATTGAGCGATCCGGTCGGGTCCTTCCTCCAATACACTTGCTTCCGCCTGGTTTTTATAAGAATGTGCGCGGTTTTCCTGGGCTGAGGCGGTTCCAATAACCCCTAGTCCCAATACTGCTGCGATAAGATATTTATTTAATTTCATACACAAGCCTCTCTCTCCTTTTCTCTCGTTTAATAGAACTTACTATCAATACAACCTGCCTTAAATCCTTATTGTTTTGCAAAAAAAAAGCCATTCTTTCCGAATGGCTTTACTGATGAATAACCTTATTTATCCCGATTTCATTGCCAGGAGAATACTGTATTTCCGGCATTCGAATTAAAATCGCAGCTTACCGTACTTGCTTCGCGGGCATTATCGTATAATTTATAATTTCCCCGATTCGACATGTTTGATCGCAGGCCTTTGCCTGACAAACAAGTCAGAGTCAATAAACAAACCAATATCGTTTTCATATACTTTTCCTCACCTTGAGAACAAGGCAGATGAAAGGAAAAGTTCTACTCCTTAGAAAGCTCTTTAGCTCTCTTTTCCGCAGCCTTTAAGGCTTTTATGATGTTATTGCCCAGATCGCTGCTTTCAAACTTATTAAGAGCCGCTTCGGTAGTCCCGCCTTTGGAGGCAACGGATTTGATCATTTCATCAATGCTTAGTTTGGAATTATTAAGGATCTGAAAAGAACCGAGCATCGTCTGCTTGACCAGCATACCCGCCACATGTTCCTCCATCCCCATTTCCTTGCCCGCTTCGATCATATGCTTGACAAAATAAAAGAAATAGGCCGGTCCGCTGCCACTCAGGGCTGTCACGGCGTCCAGCAACTCTTCATCCTTCATGAGGATGGACTTGCCTGTTGTTTCCAGCAGCTGATCCACAATGCTGATATGTTCCATCGTAATGCCTTCTGCAGCCGTAAACGCGGTAATGCCGAAACCCAGCTGGGCCGGTGTGTTGGGCATGGCTCTGACAATATTGTCATGCTTCAGCAGCTTTCTGATGGTGGCGATCTTAATTCCCGCCATAATAGAAATGATCAGCTGTTTTTTCTTCAGCACGGATGAAAGCTCCTCGGTAATAGACCGGAAATCCTGAGGCTTAACCGCCAGAAAAATAATCTCGAATTTCGACAAATCGGGGCCGATCTCATCGGTAAGTTTAGCAATGTTTTCTTTCTTGAGGGCTTTTCTTTTTTCCTCATGCTTCTCCACGATCAGGATATTTTCCATTTTCGCTATTTCACTTCTGATGAAGGCCCGGGCATAGGTAGCCCCCATGTTACCTCCTCCGATGATCGCAATATTCATAACTATGTATTTTAACTTATTTTAATGTTTTGATAGCCGTGGCATGTGCCTCAATAATACGCTCGGCAATTTCATCGTCGATGGCTGCCGATATAAAAAGACTTTCGAACTGAGACGGAGCCAGGTAAATTCCTGAATTCAGCATGGACTGAAAGTAAGCGGCGAATTTTTTGAGATCCGACTTCTTAGCCGTTTCAAAATCCCTTACAGGAGCGTCGGTAAAGAACAAGGTAAACATAGAGCCTTTCCTGTTGATGGTAAAATTGAATCCTTCTTTCTTATTGGCTTCCGCCATGCCCCTGGTGATCTTCTCCGTTGTCTTGTCGAGCTTTGTATATACTTCCGGATGTTCGTTCAGGTAATGCAGCATGGCCAGTCCGGCCGACATGGCCACAGGATTTCCTGAAAGTGTGCCTGCCTGGTAAACCGGCCCAACAGGTGAAACAAAGTCCATAATTTCTTTTCTTCCCCCATAAGCACCTACAGGCATTCCTCCGCCTATGATCTTCCCAAGTGTGGTGAGATCTGGTTTCACCTTAAAGCATTCCTGGGCCCCTGCTCTGGCAAGCCTGAAGCCGCTCATGACTTCGTCGAAGATCAGCACGATCTTTTCTTCGTCGCATAGTTTCCGGAGCCCTTCCAGAAACCCGGGTTCGGGCAATACACAGCCCATATTTCCGGCCAATGGCTCAATGATGATGGCAGCGATGTTATTTTTATTGGCGTCTGTCAGCTTTCTGACTGCCTCCAGGTTATTGTAAGGGGCCGTAAGCGTATCGGCGGCAACGCCGGAAGTAACGCCTGCGCTGTCAGGAACTCCTGTCGTAATGGCTCCACTACCGGCGGCAATGAGGAAAGAATCTCCGTGCCCATGGTAACAGCCTTCGAATTTAATGATCTTGGACCTTCCTGTAAATCCTCTCGCAAGTCTTACGGCCGACATGGTCGCTTCCGTTCCGGAGTTCACCATCCGCACTTTCTCAATGGATGGCACCATCGCTATGATCAGCTCAGCCATCTCGACTTCCTTTCTGCCGGGAGCGCCGAAGGATAAGGAATCATTGGCCGCTTTTTGCACGGCTTCCGTAATAAGCTCATGAGCATGGCCCAGGATCATAGGCCCCCACGAGTTGATCAGCTCGATAAACTGATTTCCGTCTTCATCAAAAAGATAAGGTCCTTTCGCTGATTTAATAAATAATGGATTTCCTCCTACTGCCCTGAATGCCCTGACCGGTGAATTTACGCCTCCGGGAATGAGCTCTTTGGCCCGGTCAAATAATTGTATGCTTTGCTTTGTATTCATATCATGGTAAGTGGAGTACAAAAAATTTCTCCGGAATTCTATTTGGTATCCATCAGGTTCATCAGAGTAAGTTCATGATCCTGAAATTTTGTAATGGGCACAAACTTATTGCTGGTAGTCCCGCTGTAATCATAACCGGGGAATATTTTTCCGGGAATGAAGCCAGCCTTCTGAAGAGAATCCTTAAAGTAGTTTCCATATTGTCCCAGCGCTTTCCCGAAAAAAAGCATCATGTCATATCCCTGATAGGCAAAGGGAGAAGGATAAAAATTCTGACGGGTGAAAAAAGCTCTTTTAAAATTATAAACTGCCGGATTTTCATACCTCAGATAATCGAGGTGAATAAAATAAACCCTTCTTCTTTCCAACTGCTCAAAACTCAGATTCCGGTATTGCAGCCAATCGGATTTTACAATGACGGGAATATCTTTCTGAGAAACTTCCAGCGCGCTGATGACATTGGCAGCAAAGGTTACATCAGAGGAAGCAATAAAAATATGACTGTATGGTCTTAGCTTTGCAGAGTCAGACAACAGTAACTGAGCTCTTGCGGGTTTTCCTCTCTCAAAAACTTTGGCGGTAAAATTATTAGCCTCTGCCAGGTCTTTATATTTCTGTGCCAGAAGAGAATCTTTGCTTTCAGTCCCAAAGAATATGATGATGTTGTTGTTCTTAGAATCCGGCTTTGTGAAATAATTTTTTGAGTACTCCGCCGATGCGGCTGCCTGCTCATCCCAGGATGCCTGAAAGAGATACTGGCAAGAATTATTCTCCAGGAGTTTCGGATTGCTGGAAAGCGGATTGATCACCAGAATCTGATTTTTCGTGGCAAACTCTCCTACCATAGCATTATGGGAAGGATATACAGGGCCGATAATCATATCCATTGTCGCCAGTTCGGGAAGATCCAGTACCGCCTTCAGCTTCGTGAGTTCCTTCTCGGTATCGTAGGCATAGAGATTAATGGCTATCCCTTCCTTTTTCAGCGAATCCACGGCGATGCGGATGCCTTCGTACATGTCCAGTACAAACTGGTTAGGACGGTTGGAATTATCAGGGTCAAGTTCCTTGATCATAAAAGGAAATAAAACCGCCACATTGTAAGAGGGCTTCATCACACTTTGCCGGCTGGTGATGAATTTACTTCTGTCAAACCTGAAATCCTGCAAAAGATATTCAAAAAGCATTTTGTCTTTTTCATCAGGCGAATTTGCGATCTTAGAAACCAGGAGACGTCCTATAATCATGTCAGAAGGATAAATCTTATTAAGCCTGACCAGACTGTCGGAAGGTAAATTCTTAAAATAAAATTCCTCCATCTTGTCAGCATCCTCTCTCAGCTCTTTTTTCAGGTCAGTCAGGTATTTCATACCCTCTTTATATTTCTTCTGCTCGAAGAGCAGATTGGCGAACAGATAATTGACTTCGTCCATGTTCTCCCAATCCGGATATCTGCCTGTAAGCTGTTTCAACATGGCTATGCCTTCGGGCAGCATGCCGGCTTTGAGAGCCGATTGTGCGTAAAAGAAATGAGCGTACTTCACGAAAGGGTTACCTTCTGCTTCGGAGGTAAGAGGCATAAACGACTCCATCGCCTCTTTATATTTTCCGTTTTTCAGAAAATCTTTACCCGCAAAGTATTTGGATTGAAACTCTGCAGACTGAGAAAATCCCTGGGAACAGAGTATCATCGGAAGCGTGATACATAGTAAAAATTTTAATTGTCTCATCTTTTCTAAAAATCTAAAGTCTGATACTTATCTTCCTTCATTCTTCTCTTTCCTCTGAAGGAAGTGCCCTGCATCCCAAATTAACAGAGGCCTTTACTATTTGTTTTTTTGTTTCTTGTTGTTTGCCCTTTTGTTATTTGCCATTCTCCCTTATTCCCACTCAATAGTAGCGGGAGGCTTGGAACTGATGTCGTAAACCACTCTGTTTACGCCTTTCACTTTATTGATGATCTCGTTCGAAATATCGGCCAGGAAATCATAAGGCAGATGTGCCCAGTCGGCAGTCATACCATCCATGCTGGTAACTGCTCTGAGGCTTACCACATTTTCATAGGTTCTTTCATCGCCCATTACTCCTACCGAACGCACAGGCAAAAGAATTGCGCCTGCCTGCCATACCTGATCGTAGAGAGATTTTGATTTAAGGCCGCTGATAAAAATATGATCCACCTGCTGCAGAATATCCACCTTTTCACGGGTAATATCACCCAGGATTCTGATGGCAAGCCCGGGCCCCGGGAAAGGGTGTCTTGAAATGATCTTATCGTCGATACCCAGGGTTTTGCCGACGATCCTTACTTCATCCTTAAACAGTGTATTCAGAGGCTCCACAATCTTGAGTTTCATGTAGGCAGGTAAGCCGCCTACATTGTGGTGCGATTTGATGGTCTGAGAAGGACCGTTGACAGAAACTGATTCGATTACATCCGGATAAATGGTACCCTGTGCAAGCCATTTTACATCCGTAATCTTGTGCGATTCCTGATCGAATACGTCAATAAAAACTTTTCCTATTGCCTTACGCTTCGCTTCTGGGTCTGTAAGTCCGGCCAGGGCTTCATAAAAAAGCTCGCGGGCATCGACCCCTTTTACGTTCAGGCCCATATTTTTATAAGAGCCCAGCACCTCTTCAAATTCATTTTTCCGGAGCAACCCATTGTCGACGAAAATGCACGAAAGGTTTTTACCGATGGCTTTATGAATCAGGACAGCCGCTACCGATGAATCCACACCGCCTGAGAGCCCCAGCACTACTTTGTCATTACCCAGCTTATCCTGTAGTGCTTTGACGGTGGAGTCGATGAATACATCGGCCGTCCAATCCTGGGAGCAGCCGCAGATATGTACCACAAAATTGCGGAGAATGGTTTTTCCTTCCAGGGAGTGAGTCACTTCGGGATGGAACTGAATTCCCCAGGTTTCTTCATTTTTAATTTTGTAGGCCGCTACTTTCACGGTTTCCGTACTGGCCAGGATCTCAAAGTCGCCCGAAACGCCGGCAATGGTATCGCCGTGCGACATCCAGACCTGGGAAAAAGGAGTAATTTCCTTCATAAGCCTGTCGGTGGCATGGATCTGCGAAAGCTTGGCGCGTCCATATTCTCTGATTTTGGAAGGCACCACCTCATGGCCTGCTTTATGAGCCATCAGCTGGGCGCCATAGCATACGCCAAGCACCGGCAGCTTACCGCGGTATGCTTTCAGGTCAATATCGGGAGCCTTGGCTTCTCTGACAGAGCAAGGACTGCCGGAAAGAATAAGACCTTTTACCGATGGATCGAAGGCAGGTATTTTATTATAGGGATGGATTTCACAATACACATTGAGCTCACGTACCCGCCGCGCAATCAGCTGCGTGTACTGAGATCCAAAATCAAGGATTATTATCTTTTCGGCCATTTGACAAAAATTATATTATTTGGGACTATTTACCAGACTTTTTTTGGGGAGGTGGATAAGTAAAAAGAGCGGAGAACCAGCAGGA
>JBJMLY010000084.1:0-3580 GCA_045805025.1 Cytophagaceae bacterium
ACAATGAAGAATCTGACATAGCCCGACTCTCCGATAGTGCGGCTGCCCCGGTTTCTGGCAGCATCAATAAACATGAAAGGAATGGCGGAAAGGTAGCTGTAGATCGAATAAATTCCGGAGAAAATCATGGAGGAATTCCGGTTCATGCTGTAGGCAGCCATCAGACTGAGAGAAATAATGTTGGCAATGACGGCAAGCTGAGAATTTGTATAGACGATACAACCGGCACTGAGAAGGCTTCCGAGCACGGTTGCTATCCATTCTTTATAAAGGATAATCGTGAAATCCCTGATAGCCAGAAATACGGTAAGGAGTATGGTAAAGAGCATGAAATTAATCCCTGCGCTTTGCTGAAAGAAAAGGAAGCAGTAAAGTATTACAGAGCTTCCTAGTATTAGATCGTTCTTTTTCATTTTATATCATTATTAATTAAATATTGGTAAGTATTGTATTCGGCGAGATTCCACGAAAGCCATGATCTCTGAGGATATTTTTTCTTAAACAGCTGGATACGCTCCTTTAGCTGAAGTTTTGCATCTCCCGATGAATGATAATACCGATTGAATTGATAAATGACAGGGTCATCAAAAAAACTCTGATTTTCATATAGAATGTCCAATGTTTTATCCGATAGATTCAGAATAAAAAGTATATCTATATTTTGTCTTTCGGGATGATTCAGATTATAGGCAGCGATGGTTCTGTCCCAGTTGATACAGGATATCAGGATCATCATCAGGTAGACAGCCCAGCTATTTATTCTGAATAGATAATAGTCAGAATATCGCTTTCTGATCTTGACAACCATGGTTATCAGCCCGAACATGGTAAGGATCAGAAATACGATTACCCCAATTCTTTTGTATGCAATACCATAATGATTTATATAATGATAATTCCTGATGCCTACCGAAAGGGCGAGTATGAAATTCTGAGCGATCCATACTATGGCTGCTGTTTTTAATAGATGATTGTTTTTGTAAAAGTTGAGGTTGCCCCTGAAAAAATATAGCAGGAGCAGCATGGACAGAATAATGCTGAAAATAAGAAGATAGGTTCCTTCATGCACCAATGCCGACATGTCTGGTACTTCTTTATAATTAAAATTGAACCAGATCCATTTTATGTCAATGGCATTGACGATCACGAGGAGGATGTTTACGGACAGGATTATCAGCAGACCTGTTCTATATTCATTCTTGAGGGCTATGAGGCTATGTACATAGATTTTTTTTATTTTTTTCCCTTTCCGTCTTAGCTGGTCATTGCCCGATAAATCCGAATTCAGAAATTTGAGGATGTTCCTGTTAAAAAGCATTCCTGTAATTATAAAAATGCCGGAAATGAAAAACAGTAGCCAGCTAAAGGATATATTATCAACTATTCCTGCCATGAAATTTCCGAGATGATCCCAGAATTCGGATGAGGCCTTATAAAATAACGGGTTGGCAAATTTGTAGATCCAATAAAATACGGTTAACACGATCAGAGGAAGAATTGCCAGTCTTAGAAAAATTAGGATTACCGGAAATAGGGGTTGTTTCGTTTTCCGGCTTTTCAGAATATCTGTATAATTAGCGCTGGCTTGAACAATACCGGTGAGTGCTGTAAGGATGGCGGCATGAACAGAACGTAAATCCGGCTGATGTATGAAGCCGGTAAGCAAAATAAGGGAGCAGGTAAAGGTAAATTTGCTGGTATCGGAGCTATGAATGCAGACCATGGCGGCGCTCAGAAGAGTCCCTGTAAGGACGATCAGCACCTTCGGAGATCTGAAACTTTCTTTATAAAGGATGAACTGGCAGCCAATCAGGAGGAAAGTAAACAGAAGAATATTGATTCCCCACGATTCCTGCCAGAAGAAATAATTATAAATCAGGGTCAGGAGAATGCTGAAAGAAAACTTAAGATGTTGTGTATTCATTTTATTTATAAAGTACTTTGTATTACAAAGTTTAAATAGAAAAAAAATTGTATCAATGGTTATTTATTTTTTATCAAAGCCTCCAAAGCGTCCAGATGTTCTTTAAAAGCCTTTTTTCCTTCTTTCGAGGCAGAATAGGAAGTATTGGGTTTCTTGCCAATGAATGACTTCCGCACATCTATGTATTTGCTTTTTTCAAGGGCCGTAATATGACTGGCCAGATTTCCATCGGTTACTCCCAGGGTTTCCTTCAAAGTATTAAAATCGATCCAATCGTTGACCATCAGGATAGACATGACTCCCAGCCGGATCCTGTTTTCAAATGCTTTGTTAATATTGGTAATCGGATTTTTCACTGATCGTATTTACGGTACATGACAATTCCATAGATTATATGAAGCACTCCGAATCCAAGCGCCCAGAATAATAATCCGTACCCAATATAGTAAGTTGCGATTAAACCAAGAATGATTTCTGCAATGCCAAGGTACCGGATATCATCCAGGGTAAACTTGCTTCCGTTCAGAAGGGCAAGGCCATAAAATACCAGGGTGGCTGGAGCGACCAGGCCCGGGGCATAATAGAGGAGGGATAAGCAGAAGAAACCTCCGGCTGCCAGAGGAATAGCCAGGTTAATGAATAATCGCTTGCTGGTATGATCCCAGATCTGCTGTCCTTTCTTTTTTGCCTGGCGCATGCTGAAAAATAGTCCGCAGGACAAAGCTAATATCAGCACAATGGAAGCATCGGCCAGGAGAAAAATAACAATATCGGTTCGGTTAAAAGATATATAAGGATCTTCCAGGTTGGAAAAGCTTTTCTTCAGATAAAGATAGGCTGCCATCGCCCCCAGAAGGGCTAAGGTGCCGGCAAATATGCCCGATAATCCGCTGAGGGATATAAATCTTGAGGAACGTTCCATCAGGGAACGGATCTCCGACAGGTTGTCAAGATGCTCTTTGGTCTGATCCATATTAAAGTACTTTGAGCTTCAAAGTTATGATAATATACCGTATTTGCAAATTTTCTTTAGTCGTCAAACTTTCATAACAATCTTAAACCCGCAGCAGTTAATTAAATACAGCATCGCTGAAAGTATCAAAGCTATAGGTTAAAGGTTGAAGGTTGAGAGTCCTGTCTTCTTAGGAAGCAGGACTTTCTTTTTTGTTTGGATGATTATAAAGATGATAAGATTGCCCCATTAGGGTTGGACTTTCTATATGTCGGTTGTTAAACCATGACCTCTTTATTCCATTACACAGACTTCGGGATTTTTTGCACAAGCTCTTTTGTATAATGTGGCAAAGAGCCTGAAAAGGATAGCAAAGGCAGTGATCATAATGCCTGCATAATAGCCCGCCAGCTTGAAATGTTCTTCGAAGGCATAGCCGATATAGATGCCACCGGCGATCAGGATGAAAGCCAGTATCACATAACTTTTGAGCCGGAATACAAATCCGATCACTGAAAATATCAGTCCGAATAAGACGGTAAACACCGGGAAAAACATATTGATATTCGTGGTGAACGGAAAGAAGCCTATGATCATACCTACTGGTACACCGATCATGATACAGGTCGAAAGCATTCTCGACGGATTATTTTCATTCAGGTTACTAAGGCGGATTTTCTTTCTGATTACATTCACAATGGTCT
>JBJMLY010000085.1:0-4455 GCA_045805025.1 Cytophagaceae bacterium
GCTATACTGCTGCTGCTTGCTACACAAACCATGACAGCTGGTGCTATAGCTTCCAACTTCGACACAGCAAGACCGACTGTTTCAAAACACCTGCAAATACTTACGGAATGCGAATTACTTGAACAACAGCAAACCGGGAGAGAAATCCACTACCAGATCAACGCAAAAAAAATGAAAGAAGTAGCCGACTTTCTTGAACCATTCCGCGACATGTGGGATGAGCGGTTTAACAAACTGGAAAGCGTGATGAAAAAATACAAAACGCCGAAACAGACAAAAAAATAGAATCGTATGGAACGGAAAACAAAAATCAATGCCGAAGAGGGCAAACAGGAACTATTGATCACCAGGGAATTTGATTTGCCATTGGACTTACTATTTAAAGCCTATCAGGAGCCGGAGCTTGTTGAACAGTGGATGGGAACAAAAGTGCTCAAGCTTGAAAATAAAAAGCACGGCAGCTGGCAATTTGAAACCACCGATCCCAAAGGAAATAAACACGGCTTCCATGGAGTCATCCATGAGTTTAGTCCCAACCGGAAAATTACCCGGACCTTTGAAATGGAGAATACACCTTTTGGCCCTCAGCTTGAGTTTTTAGAATTTGAAAAACTTACGGATCATACCAGCAGACTTACTATGCATGTGGTATACCGATCTGTGGCAGTCAGAGACCAGATTCTGGCTTTACCTTTTGCGCAAGGCATCAATATGGCCCATAACCGCTTAGAGGATATTGTAAACAAACTAAAATAAACAGACTATGAAAAAAAGAGACAAAATTATTTATTGGATTGCAACCATCTGGATGTCATTCGGAATGCTTTCCGGCGGAATAATGCAATTACTTCATGTGAAAGAAACCGTCGAAGGGGTTATTCGTCTGGGCTATCCTTCCTATTTTCTAACCATTATCGGTATCTGGAAAATTCTGGGGGTGATTGCCGTACTTATTCCTAAATTTCCTTTAGTGAAAGAATGGGCCTATGCGGGGTTCTTCTTTCTGATGTCAGGAGCCTTATTTTCACATATTGCCAACGAAGATAACTTCAAAGAGAATATCGGACCTGCATTATTTATCGTACTGATCGGGATATCCTGGTATTTCAGGCCTGCGGACAAAAAGATCATTTCCGTTAATCAATAAATAAAACAGGATGCTATAAAGTATGAGTAAGATCAGCCATAAAAAGAAATTATCCTCCGAGCAAAGTAAGGAACTATTCAGCATATTAAAAGCCCGTTTTGAGAAGAACAGAACCCGTCATAAAGATATTGAATGGCCTGAGATACAGGAAAAGCTGGATTTCCCGACCGGCGCAGAAAAATTATGGTCACTCTATGAGATGGAAAAAACAGGTGGTGAGCCAGATGTTGTATCATATGATAAAAAGACAGGCGAATATATTTTTTATGATTGCTCGGCTGAAAGTCCGGCAGGCCGAAGAAGTCTCTGCTACGACCGCGAAGCGCTGGAGTCCAGGAAAGAACATAAGCCAAAAAATAATGTACTGGATATGGCCGATGCCATGGGCATTGAACTTTTATCGGAAGACCAATACCGCGAGCTGCAGAAACTTGGAAAGTTCGATATGAAAACATCGAGCTGGGTGAAAACCCCAGCTGCTATAAGAAAACTTGGCGGCGCAGTGTTTTGTGATTGTCGCTACAATACTGTTTTTTTGTACCACAACGGAGCTGAATCGTACTATGCCGCCAGAGGCTTTCGAGGTTCGTTAAGAGTCTGAACCTGGCGGTCTGCTAAACTTGAGAACAATGAATAACATGAATCCGAAGGTTGACTGGTATTTTAGCAAAAACAAAAACTGGCAGGAAGAAATTGAGACCTTAAGAACGATCGTTCTAGACTGCGGACTAAACGAAGAACTGAAATGGGGTTGTCCCTGCTATACGTTTTCCGACTCCGGCAAACAGAAAAGCAACATCGTTTTAATTCATGTATTTAAAGAATATTGCGCGCTCTTATTTTTTAAAGGCGTTTTATTAAAAGATGCTAAGAAGATTCTGATCCAGCAAACAGAGAATGTACAGGTAGCCCGCCAGATCCGGTTCACGAATGTGAGAGAAATCGTAAAGATGAAGACCACACTGAAAGCCTATATAGGGGAAGCGATAGAAATAGAAAAATCCGGTTTGAAAGCCCCGCTGAAAAAGACGGCAGAATTTACCATGCCCGAAGAATTTAAAAAGACGTTATCGAAAAACGCCGCTTTGAAAACAGCTTTTAAGGCACTGACACCCGGAAGACAGAGAGCCTACCTTCTTTATTTTTCCGCCGCCAAGCAATCCCAAACCCGCGAAGCCAGGATTGAAAAAAGCATACCCGACATCCTCAAGGGAAAAGGATTAAACGATTAGTGATATAAAAAACCCTCATGAAACAGGGAATCATGAGGGTTTAAGCTGGTTGAATTACGTGCAATCCAAATTATATCTGAGGCAATACTATCAGAAAGTAATTAGCCTGAAATTAAATTCAGATTAGAACAAAATTAGAATTCCATAAAATATTTTTTTATCCCCCTCTATTCCAAAAGCTTCATTGCATACCCGATAGCACAGGATAGATCCCCACATCTGTTTTACTATTTTTTCATTGTACAGCACTTAGGGCAGTACGTGATTTATAAATTCTATATATATGAAACAGATAAGATGTATTTTCAATATTGCATTGATCTTACTTATACCTTCACTTTCAACAGGACAGACAACAGGGCAGAATCTTGTACCCAATTCAAGCTTTGAGAATACCTTATTGCCACTCGTCTGCACCGTTTACAGCCGGGATAATTTTAATAATACGATGGCCGATTGGAAGAGCCCAAGCGATGGTTCACCGGATATATTATCAATGCTGGTAAGCGGACCTCATTGCTTTTCTCAGGCATATCCTAATACATTCTATCTTGCCCCGGGTCAGCAGAAACCCCGGACCGGAAATACGATGGCGGGCATTACTACCTATAGCCCCACCGCGGATTATCGCGAATACCTTCAAGTAAAATTAACATCTCCTCTTGTTCCCGGCATGAAATATAAACTGTCACTTTATGTTTCTATAGGCGATTATTCAGAGTTTGCCAGCGAACTGTTAGGAATTTATTTTTCCACGACATCAATTTATCAAGCTACTGAATGGACTTTGCCTTATACCCCACAAGTAGAATTCCGGCATATACCCGATGCAGACCAGGTGTGGACTGAACTGAGCACTAGTTTTATAGCTACAGATCCCAGCGAATATATCGTGATCGGAAATTTTAAAGACAATGCCTCAACTCCAGTAACCAACCGGCCATTCACCATCAATACATACTGTTATTTTTTTATTGACGATGTTTCTCTTTCTATCAGCGATCCGGAAATAACAGGAGATACAATCATCTGCGCCGGTGAAACCACGAACCTTACTGGTAATTACGCGTCCGATTATAAATGGACACTCGCTTCTGATCCCGCTACGATCATTTCAACCAGGGCGACCTTAGCAGTTTCTCCTGTTGCAGATACAGATTATCTATTATATACCCCCGTAGATACTTTAACATGCAGCGTAAAAGTTTTTTATCCTCAGCCATTCAGTCTGGGAAATGATACGATGATTTGCAAAAATGGCTCGATACAGCTTGATCCCTCTTTAACGGGTGTCAATTATCTCTGGCAGGATGGGTCAAGGCAATCCTCCTACAACATCACTAAAGCAGGGGAATATTGGCTGAAGGCAAGTAACGAAGCGTGCGCTACTTACGACACGATAAACGTAAACTGGTGTCCCTGCACGACAGATATTTCCATGCCGAACCTGATCACAGCAAACAGCGATAATTTTAATGAAAAATTTTATCCGATAACGATTGATAAAGACTGCTACGATTTTATTAAGCTCACTATTTATAACCGGTGGGGAGAAAAGATTCTCGAAACAAGCGATATGGAATGGCAGCCTGTTCATGCAGAATCCGGTGTTTATTTCTGGAACGTACGTGGCGCTGAATTAAACGGAAAAGAAATAGACATCAAAGGATTTTTGCATATAGTGCAGTAGACATCTCCTGGCAGCAGAAGAGCCTCTTAGGAGTTCGCAAGGCAAATTCAGGATACGTATTGCGCTATCCGCTTTCTTAAATCGGGAATAATCTTTTTTTCAAACCATTCATTCTTTCTCTGCCAGATATTATTGCGGGGAGAAGGATGCGGCAAAGGAAAATAGCGGGGAAGATAGTCTTTATAATGTCTGACAGTTTCAGTAAGGTTGCTTTTGACCTGATTTCCCAAATAATAATTCTGAGAATATTGTCCGATCAATAACACCAGTTTTATGTCACTCATTTTTTTTATTAATGAGGGATGCCATAAAGGAGCGCATTCCGGCCGCGGCGGCAAATCCCCATTCTCCCCTTTGCCTGGATAGCAGAAACCCATAGGCATTAA
>JBJMLY010000086.1:0-2145 GCA_045805025.1 Cytophagaceae bacterium
AAGTTATGCCTGACGATAAAAGTTCTGCCACAACCGGGCCCATGCCGGATGAAAATGCTGTCCTTCTGGAAGGAATCAGCCAGAAAGACTCCATATGGAACAATCCATTACTTGCTGCCAATAATCAGATAAATCAATGGAATAATCCTTTTGGGGTAAAGACATATACCACTTATTTATACGACAACGAAGAGGATAAAGTAACAGAGGAGGAAAAATCAAATGTAATTGAAAGTCAAGATAATACTTTACCGGTAGTAATTGCGTCCTACAAAA
Organism: Cytophagaceae bacterium; assembly: GCA_045805025.1. Taxonomy (GTDB): domain Bacteria; phylum Bacteroidota; class Bacteroidia; order Cytophagales; family Cytophagaceae; genus DATMOV01. The sequence goes on from JBJMLY010000086.1 coordinate 277, forward strand.
CCAGCGAAGAAATAATTCTTGAAAGGCAGCAATATGCCAAGCTGGGCCTTTCTGACCTCACGCGTATTCTAAAGAAACAGACACAAGATCCTTTTTATGATATCCGGAATCTTCAGAAAGTTTTTTTCGGCGAAGCGGCTAACGGTAGTGAAGAGCAAAACCTGATCATCCTTTACTACCTGCTACAAAAAGGATGGCAAAAAGGAGATAAGGTGCCAACGGTTAAACATAAACCTATTGGGTCTCAGATCGTGGTACTTTCTACCTTCGAAGGATATACTAATAACAGAAGTCACGCCACCATTGCCGCTTTCATATATATTGATCACCTCGGCGACCTGCTTGACCGCAAATACACCGATGAGATGCCTCAGGAATTTTTTCTGTATGAAAATGAGGAAAATTATGACAATGCAATAAATGTCTATGCGGATAATAAGGCTAAGAAAAACCGCCTGGTACCTTTTGCATTCAAGCGTCCAGAGCCAAAAGAAATCATGTATAATAAAGAGGTTGTCAAAAGAATCTCTCAAACAGGCCTGGCCAATTCATTTGAAACGCTTCGTGATTTTCTCTGTCGGGTCACTATCAACTGGAAGATCACTAATCCCGCAAAAGTACAGAAAGAGGTAAATGGCACTTTTACTCTATTGGTAAAGGAAGTACAAAAGACCATTTTCCCAAGAGATCCAGCCCGTTGGGACGGAATGCTTAATCCAGAAACTATATCCGCATTACAGGAACTTAAAAAGAGTACAGGCAATGATGATAAAAAGATGGCCCTTGAAAGTCTGTATGCCAAATTCATACAGGAAAAGGAAGCCATGCTTGTCGAATGGAAAGCAAAACAGGAAGAGAGAGAGAACGACGACAGACATCACTACCACAAGGAGCCGGAACCTGACTTTGATGGTCGCGTCATCATGAGGCTTTTTGTCATGTATAAATCAAAGGTAGGCGCTTCTTCTTTCGAAGAATTTGATTCCATGCTGCGTGAAAAAATCAAGAAGGAAAAAGAAAACCTTATCAGCGGCCGCTTCCAGCAGCAGACATCTGCTATACCGGTTGGGAAAAAGCTTATTCTTGACAAAAGGCAGATGCTCTTCCGGGAACAGGCAGCCCACCAGCTTGGCTATATCGGAGGCGAAGGAGCTACACCTGCGAACCCCAAAGGCGCAGTCATGTATGAGAACTACAAAAAGGCACTATTTCTCTACCTGATAAGCACCGATGAGGACGAAAAACTTGCCGCGATGGCAAGCCTGGAAGAATTTAAAACTGCCTTGATCCTGTTTTATACCAATCTGTATGATATTTATCAGCATGACCGCGATCTGTGGAATACCCGTCACTTGTACGGGCATTTTCCGGATTCCGGCGTAGTGGAAAGAGAGATTCAATCGGCCCGTTCCATCAGTGAAATCGCCGAAAGATTTTTTACGGGACTGGAATTTCTTGACATATATTTTGGCCTGAAATTTACAGAAGGCAATTTTGATGAAGCCCTGAAGCAATACGGCAAGCAAAACCTGATCCGCCAGAATGTAACGCACCAGACAGAATATGAAATAAGTAAGAAGAAGGATCCGGACTCGCCGCTTATTCTCATTCATGCCTACTTTCAGCCTTCCGATGATAGTCTGGAAAATATCGACCTCTATCATCAGAAGCTGCCGCAGATACAATCCATCCCACTCGATATATATTATTACAAAACCACCGCGGGTGACTACGAACTTACCATTATTATTGAAGGCCGCAATAACGATCCTTTTCTTGTACGCGGAGGTAAAGATTTTGACGACTTGCTTACTATTCTTAACGAGCAGGGCGAGTTCCTTACTGGGACTATACATGGTCATAAACCCA
>JBJMLY010000087.1:0-3119 GCA_045805025.1 Cytophagaceae bacterium
AGAGACCTATTTACAAACCCTTCGGATCGGTGGAGGAACAGAATCACTGGATCTCGCAGACAGCCTTTGCCGATGTGGAAGATCTGGTCAATATTAATGTTCCGGCTGAGCGATACAGTGCTTACATTCACAATAAATATGGGGGATTTGAAACCTACCGGTCGGGGTATCTCGATGTCTCAGGAATGATCTCCTCTTTCCGTAAGCACCTTATCCGGCATAATTCCTATATCAAAAAGACATTTAGTCCGGTTGCGCTGGATTTTAAAAAAGAGTATGTTGTCTGGGAAGGCATAAAAGCCCGCAGGATGATTTTCTGCGAGGGATACAAAGCCACCCGCAATCCGTTTTTCAACTGGCTTCCCTTCGTGCTGGCTAAAGGCGAACTACTGACGCTCAAAATACCTGATTTTGAAAAAAGCACGATTCTCAATAAGGGCGTTTTTATTCTGCCGGTGAGAGATGATATTTATAAAGTCGGCTCAACCTATGTATGGGATTTTAAAGACGAAGCAGTTACCGAAGAAGCCAGGCAGGAAATTACCCTGAAGCTCGACCAGATGATCAAGGTGCCTTACGAAATTATTCATCAGGAGGCTGGTGTCAGGCCTGCAGTGAAAGACCGGAGGCCGCTTATCGGTATGCACCCTCAATATCAAACCTTAGGGATTTTTAATGGTTTAGGAACCAAAGGTGTCTCGCTGGCGCCTTATTTCGCACAGCGGTTTTATAATTTTCTGGAGAACCAGGCAGAAATCGACAAAGAGGCCAGTATAGAACGTTTTAAACCGTTATATTACCAGTTGAAAGAGTAAACAGTTGTTTGTTGTTAGTTGCTGATTGTTCGTTTTAATCAGCTTCGTTATACTTTCTTTCGCTAACAACAGACAACCAGCAACCAACAACCGAAAATGAGATTTTTTATACATTCTGCAATTTTGCTCCTGATCGTTTCGGCTGCTTCTGGCCAGAACTCCCAGGATCAGTTTGGCAAGAGCAGGATTCAGTATAAGACCTTCCGGTGGCAGCACATTTCCACCATTAATTTTGATATATACTATTCCGAAGGAGGAAAAGAACTTGCCGCCAATGCTGCGCGCTATGCAGAATCTGATTTTGCACGCATTACAGAATTACTGGGTTTTTCGCCCTATTCGAAGATCAAGCTGATCATGTACAATTCAGTGGCAGATCTTCGCCAGAGCAATATCAACCTGGAGGATCCGAATTACATGGCGGGCGGACAAACCAATTTCGTAAAGTCCAAGCTGGAGATCGTTTTCGAGGGAAGCCAGATGCAGATGAAGAAGGACATCAGTTTTGGAATCGCCCATCTGCTGATCAACACCATGATGTATGGAGGAAGTCTTCGGGAGATCGTGCAAAGTTCTTATCTGCTATCTCTTCCGGAATGGTATATCAATGGGGCATCTGCTTACATCGCGGAAGGCTGGAGCATGGAGATGGATAATTTCATGCGTGACGCCTGCCTGAACAGGCATCTGCACAAACCCGAATCTTTTACAGGCGCTCAGGCAACACTGGCCGGCCAGTCGGTCTGGAATTATATTGTGCAGAAATATGGCATGCAGAGTATGACCAGTGTGCTGCACCTGACGCAGACCTTCCGAAATGAAGAGTCCGGTATAGAGAGCGCTTTTGGAATTTCCTATCATCTTTTTACAAAGGAATGGAAAGAATATTATGCAGGGATGGCGCGGCAAACTCTTCTTTCCTATAAAATGCCCGGCAAAGAATTAAAGTTCGGCAGAAGTTTCAATAAGGAATATCATTTTCAGAATCTCTCTTTCAGTCCGGACGGGAAGTTTCTGAGTTTTTCCAGGAACTATAAAGGAAAGTATTCCGTGGTGCTGCAAGATCTTGAAAAGGGCAAAAGCAGAAAAATTTTCAAGGGAGGCTATAAAGTGGTCAACCAGAAAGTGGATTTTAATACCCCGCTGACCGACTGGCAGAGCGCTTCCGTTTTTTCTGTGCTTAATCAGCGCAGAGATAAAACTTTCCTCCGGATCTACGACCTGTCCGCTAAAACGCGTACGAAAATACAGCTGAAGAATGTGAAGCAGGTTTTCGGCTACGATCTTTCTGAGGATGGCAAAAGTTTGGTCCTGAGCGCCGGCGAAAAAGGACAGAGTGATATTTTCATCTACGATCTTTCTTCCAATTCGGTGAAGAAAATAACGGATGACCTGTATGATGATCTGGATCCAAAATTTGCAGGAGCATCCGGAATTGTATTTTGTTCTAACCGCAGAGAGGGAATAGCCGAAGCCGAATTCAGCTATAAAGATTTAAGTCCGCAGTACCAGCTGTTTTCCATGGATGTCAGCGGAAGAAATCTGAAAAAAATTACACATTATGGGATTAATACACAACCTGAAGTAACGGATCATACCCACATCGCCTACATCAGTACCGAGTATGGCATTTCTACCTTGTTTAATGCCGACCTGCAGACGCAGCGCAAAACTCAGGTTAGCAGTTATGCGCTTGACATCATGGACTATGCAATCAACGAAGGCAAGAAACAGCTTGCCTTTACCATGTATTACAAGGGTAAAGAAAGGATTTTTTATAACCCCGTTGCCGGTGAAGAGAGTGTACTGGGTACAACCCTTACGATACGTCAGCAGAAATTTATGGAGGCAAATCCAAATCTAATGAGAGATCCGGGCCAGGATATTCCGGAAGACACGCTCAATTCAGAAGAGATTGATATTAATAATTACCATTTTGAATCCGATATCCGGAAACAGCAGCAAAATAAATCAGCAAATCCTGATAAAAATAAAACGGTTCAGAAAGACGATATCAATGTAAAGGGACCTTATTCCTATAAAAATCTTTTCAGTGCCGACAGACTCATTTCTACTTTAATGATCGACCCTCTTAAAGGGATAGGCGTGCTGGGCGAAGTAAGCATGTCGGATATGTTCGGCAATCACCGGATGACGGCGGGCGTATTCGGTCTTGTTGATCTCAAGAGCAGCAATCTTTATGCGGAATATCAGTATCTGAAGAAAAGGGTGGATGTAAAAAGCAGATTTGACCGCGAAACTTTTTATGCCACAAATGCCAGCGTCGCGCAGAGGTATACGCTG
>JBJMLY010000088.1:0-3411 GCA_045805025.1 Cytophagaceae bacterium
ACGATTTCTTTACGAACGCAAGCTCTCATCCCAACCCGAGACATTTTTTCGGTTATACTGTGCTTTTCCTGCAAAAGATAACAGGCACCCATTGGTATACGATTCTATTTCTGCTTAAGACAACATTCATTACGCTAATACCTCCCCTTATATTTCTGTTTATTTATGGGATAGTAAGAGATAAGATTAAAAATGAATTTCAAAATACAATCCTTAATTTCTTTCTCTTTATACTAATCTTGTATCTGATAGCAGGCAATACCAGTCTGTTCGCAATTGCATGGTGGCCTCCTGTATTTTATATGGCATCCAGTCAGACTTTATCGCTTTTTTTATTCCTGATAGGGAGCTACTTTCTTTTCTATATTAAATCCAATGTCCGGTACTTCTATCTGTTATTCTGGGGTGCTTCGGTCACCTTGCATTTTACGGTTGGTTTTTCATTACTGGCTTTATACCTTATGTCCACGATTATGAACTTCAGGGCAAGACAAACTCTCTTAGTCCTTGTGTTCTGCATAGGGTTACCAGCCGCCATTAACCTTTTTGCATTTTCGCAGCCTACCGATGTTAAATTGTCGGCTCAGGCGTTTATCGAAATATATGTGAAGCTTCGTCACCCTTCACATTATTGGTTCAGCCAACTTGGATCTCTGAATAGTTTTCCCTGGTATATCAACTATCTGTTTGTAATTCTTCTCCTTATAATTCCAGCAATATATTTTCTTTATAAAAGAGAGAAAGCATGGGTCCTGGTCTCTGTTTTATTTATACTTTCATTTTCTGCAGCTCCCTTCCTTCAGTTATTCTTTACAGAAATCGTACCTGCTAAGTTCCCGGTGGCCTTTGGCCCTACCAGATTTTGCTTTACAGGATTGTGGATGGTTTGTATTCTATACAGCATCCTGCTAATGTCTGTGTTGGGAAAAATCAATCTTAAATTTGTACATATTCCCAGAGTGAGCGTATGGATCAGCTTTCCACTTATAGTCTTTTCTATAACATTGGCGGTTATTATAGCTAAAGACAATCCATATGAGAAATATACCTTACGGGATCCGGAATTTTACAACTGGGTTCAGAATAACACTCGCCCGGAAGAAATATTTGCAAGCTTTGAAGATGACTATGTCTATTTGCTTCCTTTGATTTACAAGAGAGCCGTATTCGTGGCAAATGGGTTTCCTTTCACTGAAAATTTTTTCCTTGAGTATGCAGACCGCTACACGTTGTTATATGGCAATTATAAAATTCTTGAACACTACCAGGGAAGTATGAACGAGCGATATGACCATTATTATGGAGATATAGATCCAGACCGGTTAAGACATATTTGTGCAAAATATCGTCTCGATTATTTAGTCATGAGACCTGGTGCAGGCAAAAATATTTCAGGATTCGCACCCGTATTTCAAAACGAGAAAGTGAAAATCTATAAGGCAGCAGATATAATTAAATAGTTATTCCTGCCATATTTTTGCGTTGTAAAGCTTGGTACAAACGGCATCCAGCTTTATTCCTTTTTCTTTAAGGAATGCCTGGTAAGATAGAATATCCTGCTGCCGTCCCTGAAGCTCGGGGGAAACAAGGCAGGTTTTATAACCCCAACTTTTCAACTTATCCATTTCATTGCTGGTAAATGGAAGTTTAGTAAAGCAATCAATCCATATCCATTCGGCCCGGCCCTTAAAATTTTCAATCGTATCAAGGCCTTCCCATTCAGAATATCTCAAAGCCGTCTTCTTTTCGCCCTCTCTGGCTAGCAGGTTGATCATAGGAAAGGAGCTGTCAAGAAAAAAGTATCTCTGAATATTGTATTTTGTCAGCAGCTCAAGAACTCTATGCTCTATTCTCTCACTTTTTATGTTCAGGATAAGAGTTCCGTGATGATATTCTCTTAAAAGTGTTTCAAACAGCTCGCCGTTTTTGAATGGGTCGTGTTGTAATACCAGGTCGTTACCGTAATCTCTTAGGTCGAGTTCAATACCAAATTCTCTGGGAACCTGTCTGAGCTCTTCGACTGTATTTATACGATGGGCTATTATTTCCATCTTAGGTGGATTTTAAGTTTTTCTTTAAACCTTTACTGAATGCAATGGTCCTTTTAATGAATTTGATCTTAGAGCGGAAGCCAGTATTCCACTTGGACTCACCGTATATGCGGGGAGGGAAGATTACATCAAATCTTAGGATATTGAGATTCTTTCTTCGTGCTATATAATATACAAATAGGTCAAGAGAAAAATCATAAGGAGGGTTTTCCCAAATTCTGTAAAAAGTGTTATGAAATACATTGGGCTGCGCATTGATGTCCCACAGCTTCGTTCCAAGATAAACGGTTTCAAATAGACTCATCCCTGATGTGAAGAACTCGTCGAACAAGGATCTTCCTTTCCTCCTGCCTTTAATATACAGATCTTCTCTTCTTTCTTGAGGAACTTTTTCAATAATATCAAGTGCTTTTATACAATCATAAGGATCTGTTTGCATATCGGCATGTGTCCAGCCAATAAACTCCCCTTTGCTTTCTTTCAATCCAGATAAAATTCCAAATCCATAACCCTGATTAACGGGAACCATTACTTTCCGGGCAAAGGAATACCGGGGAATGAGATTATCAAGTATTTCAGCGCTGTTGTCGGTAGAGCCATTGTTTACAAGAAGAATTTCTACATCATCTCTCTTAATTACCTCGTTGAGTCTTTCTAATATTAGAGGGATATTAGCTGCCTCGTTATAGCAGGGAATAACAATCGATAGCTTCATAGTTTATTTGAATACCCAGAATTTCTGGCCAAGGAAGTTTGAAACCGTTGAGCAGCCTGTTGCTGCAATGAATGCCGACCAATACACGGAATGATTTATGCTCAATATAAAATGATTCACAGCAATGTTCAAGCATAAAGTAGACAGATAAAGCAATGCAAATTTAAAAACTTCCGTTAGGGATTTTTCACGCTTTCCAAAAGTCCATAGCTTATTCATCAAAAAGGCTACTACTGTACCCGTGAGAAAAGAGATCCCTTTTGCAAGGTTTTCATCAATCTGTTTTTTCAGCACAAAGTACACTGCCATGTCTATCAGTACCGCACTGCAGCCCGAGATAAAAAATCGGGCAATCTCTTTGTTAAAAGCAGACCTGACGATCGTTTTCATACATTTATCTGAGAAAAGAAAGATTTCCAGTAATTATAGGTCCTGTAATCGTCAGGTGTTCCCCAACAAATGTAAGAGTCAATTTCAAACACTCCTGTTTTCAGGCCGAGGTCAAGAGTATCCTTCATCAATTCATCCACATAGAATTCATTATTTATCCGTCTGTTCTCCGCGATCATTTTTTCAGCGGCCTTTACAAAGTAAGAAGATTTCTTAAACCAGAACGTCCCAACCACCGCATGATCGTTCATTGGG
>JBJMLY010000089.1:0-3994 GCA_045805025.1 Cytophagaceae bacterium
CCGGAGCTACCGCCTTTTTCCCAGGGAATTTTTGCATAGATACCCGGAGCAAAATAATCCTGCCCTTTCTGCCATCTGCCTCTCAGGTCAACGCCAATGATATAATTAAGCCAGACAGAGCTTTGGAGTCCCACTTGAACGCTGGATTTTTTTTTGAATTCCATAAATGGTCCAGCCGATACACCCGTGGCGGCAGCACCGGTTTGCATTTCTGTATATATACGTGTCTTGTATTTTTGAAAATCTACTCCAAAATCGAAGCTGTACGGAAAGTTTGAATAGTTCCAGTAAGCAAATTCGATTCCGAAGCTGGTTCGTACTTTTTCATCGCCAATGTTAAAATGCAGCATCGGACCTATTGTATAGTATTCCTGTGCCAATGCTATAGATACGGGGGTGATCAGCATGAATAGAATCAGGAATTTTCGAAATAACATAGCTGTGTAGTCTGGTTACAAGATACGATTTTTAGAAGCTTCTCTTTCCTTTCATTAAAGTAATTATTATCAAGAGTTTACCTGAACGAACCCTTCCTGGACGGCTGGTGTTTTACCTGTAATACTAAAATGAGGGGGAAGGGGATATGTCAGATACGTTGGGAAATATTAAAGATGCCATGCTCTTACGGGCACCTATCGCGAATTTGTTTAATGCAAAATTCGGTTCTTTGATCGAAACAGTTATGAAGGAATTTACAGGAAAAATTCCGGTCAAATACCATAAAATAAGCAGTATTGTAAGCGGCTCACTGGTGGCAGTATCACCGTTTTTGTTCAGATTCATGAAAAAGAAGCAGCTATGGATTTTCTATGTGCTCGTGGGAGCGGCAGAGGTCGTATCCACACTTCTTACAGAAAAGGAAAAGCAACCGCGTACGATCGTATATTCTTCGTTGTAATTATCTGACCTAATGCTTGATAAAAAGGAAAGCCTCATGAATTCATGAGGCTTTCTGATCTAAAATCTAATTCTAAAATCTACTTACAAATGAGCGTCCAGTTTCTGCTTTAATACAGACTTTGGAACGGCTCCTACTTGTTTCTCAACAATCTTGCCATTTTTTATTACAAGCAGGGTTGGGATGCTTCTGATGCCAAATTTTGCTGAAGTATTTGGGTTAGAGTCTACATCTACCTTGCCGATAACAGCAGTTCCTTCATAATCGGAAGCAAGCTCTTCAACAACAGGGCCGATCATTTTACATGGACCGCACCATTCTGCCCAGAAGTCAACCAGGACAGGTTTATCGGTTTTGGTTATTTCGTCAAAATTTGAGTCGGTAATTTCAATTGCTTTTCCCATGGTATTAAAATTAAAAAGTTACAGTGAATTTGTTAGTTGTAAACTTAATGCTTTTTTCAATTAAATAGTTCCGTCAATGAATGAATTTATATCCGACCCCATCCAGAGCTTTTAACTTGTCTATAAACATATTGTTTGGCTCAACTTTGTATTTCCTGGAAAACATTTCGACGCTGATATTCTCCGAATTATCGGATAATAACATTTTTATAGAGCAGGAACCCTTATTTTCACCGAAAAGGGCTTCCATTTGCTCAATGATATCGGGAGTAACCATAGCCAGATCCAGCTTTACCTGTATATTTTTAAGGAGTTTTGCCCTGATATCCGCCAGCAGCTGCACGGAGCCGGGTTTGAATTCCCACATGTCGGTATTATAGCGCTGCTGCATCTTTCCTTTGATATGCAGGAATTCACCCGGTTTGATCCAGTGCCCCAGTTTCTGGAAATCTTCTCCGAAAAGAGCCATTTCGATGGTATCGCTGTAATCTTCGATGGCAAATATGACAAATGATTTGCCGGTTTTAGTCTGTCTTACATTGGCCTTCGTCACGATGCCTGCAATGGTCACATCCTTATTTCGGGTTTCCATCACTTTGTCCAATGTGCAATTACAGAAATTTTCAAGCTCGAGCCTGAACTGATCAAGCGGATGGCCTGAAATGTAAAAGCCTACCACATCCTTTTCATACTTCAGCTTTTCGATATCTCCCCATTGTTCCGAATCCGGAACTCTAGGAACAGGAATCTCCACGTTGCCGGAGGCACCGAACAGTGAAACCTGTGAAGCGTCTTTTTCATTTCTATAGGCATTTCCGTAACGGATCGCCTTTTCAATAAGATTGCCTGTATCGCCCTGGGGTATGAAAAAATATTGAGCCCTGTGCAGATCCGTGAAGCTATCGAAGCCACCAGCGTATGCCAGACATTCAAAGGTTTTTTTATTGACGGTTCTTAGGTTTACCCGTTCAGCAAAGTTGAAGAAATTCTTATAGGGTCCATTCTCATTTCTTTCGGAAATAATAGATTCCACTGCAGCTTCTCCCGTTCCCTTGATCGCGCCCAGACCGAACCGGATCTTTCCTTCTTTGTTTACCTCGAAGTACATACCGCTTTCATTGATGTCGGGGCCCAGCACCTGGATATTCTGTCTTTTGCATTCATCCATGAAGAAAGAAACCTTGTCAATATTGCTCATGTTGTGCGTAAGCACCGATGCCATATACTCTGCCGGATAATTGGCTTTCAGATAGGCAGTCTGGTAGGCAACGACAGAATAGGCAGCCGAGTGGGATCTGTTGAATCCATATTCGGCGAATTTTTCCATGATGCTGAATACTTCCTCTGCTTTCTCTTTTTCTACATTGTGTTTTTCTTTGGCTCCTTTGACGAATTTTTCTTTTTCCTTCGCCATCTTTTCCTTGTCCTTCTTTCCCATGGCTCTTCTCAGCAAATCCGCGCCTCCGAGTGAATAGCCTGCCAGTACCTGCGCTGTCTGCATAATCTGCTCCTGGTATACCATAATACCATAGGTGTTTTTCAGCAGATTTTCCAGCAAAGGATGGGGGTATTCCACCTTTTCCTTGCCATGCTTTCTGTTGATGAAATTGGGTATGAATTGCATTGGTCCTGGCCGGTACAGGGCGTTCATGGCAATAAGATCTTCGATGGTGGTCGGCTTCAGATCTTTCAGGTACATGCGCATTCCGTCGGACTCGAACTGGAATGTTCCAACAGTGTCTCCTCTCTGATAAAGCGCAAAGGTCTTGGCATCGTCTTCAGGAATAGTGTCTATATCGATGTCAACACCATAATTTTTCTTGATAAGTATTAACGCATCCTTGATGATGGATAATGTTTTCAATCCGAGAAAGTCCATCTTCAGCATGCCTGCGGATTCGATCACTTTACCGTCGAACTGGGTAACAAAAAGTTCTGAGTCCTTGGAAACACAGACAGGTATATAATTGGTAATATCATCCGGCGCGATGATCACACCGGCCGCATGGATCCCTGTATTTCGTACGGAACCTTCCAGCTTTTCGGCCAGGTTCAGGGTCTGCGCCTTCAGGTCATTCCCTTTTTTGATTTCTTTGAGCTCAGGTACCTCATCAAAGGCTTTAGCCAGCGTGGTGCCGGGCATTTCCGGGACAAGCTTGGCCAGGTAGTTGGCATCGGCCAGCGGAAGATCCAGGGTTCTGGCCACGTCTTTGATGGATGATCTGGCAGCCATGGTACCGAACGTGACAATCTGTGCCACCTGATTTTTTCCATATTTGTCGACTACATAATCGATGACACGCTGACGGCCTTCGTCGTCGAAGTCAATATCAATATCGGGCATGGTTACCCGCTCAGGATTCAGAAACCGCTCAAAGAGCAGACTGTACTTGATCGGGTCGATATTGGTAATGCCGATGCAATATGCGACGGCTGATCCGGCAGCCGACCCGCGGCCAGGTCCTACGGCAACACCGATATTTTTTCCGGCAGCAATGAAATCCGAAACGATCAGGAAGTAGCCTGCGAAGCCCATCATCTTGATCACGCTGAGCTCAAAGTTCAAACGCTCTTCGATTTCAGAAGAAATTTCTTTATATCTTTTTTTAGCGCCCAGGAAAGTTAGATGATGCAGGTAATCATCCATGGTTACAAAGCCAGGAGGAAGAGCGAAGTTGGGAAGAAGAATATC
>JBJMLY010000090.1:0-1821 GCA_045805025.1 Cytophagaceae bacterium
CGCGGAGGAGACTTTACGCTTCAGCGAAGAACGATACAGGCTTCTGGTTGAAAGTGTAAAAGACTATGCTATTTTCATGTTGGATCCCAATGGATTCATTACTACATGGAATGTAGGAGCCAGGAGACTAAAAGGCTATAGCGAAAAAGAAATTATAGGTAAGCACTTTTCAATATTCTATCCTCAGGAAGCGAAAGACAGAAAATATCCCGAAAGAATATTGGAAGAAGCTGCCAGATTAGGCAGGTATGAAGATGAAGGAATAAGGGTGCGTAAGGACGGTTCCACATTTTTTGCCAACGTGGTAATTACGCCTTTATACAATTCAGACAATAAACTTATTGGCTTTTCTAAAATTACAAGAGACCTTACTCTGAAAAAGGAGATGGAACAGCACCTGCAGGAAATCAACGTGCAACTTGAAAAGAAAGTGGAGGAAAGGACTGAAGAACTCTCAGAAAGTTTGACCAGCCTTAAAAAAATCAATGCCGATCTGGACAGCTTTATCTATACCGCTTCCCACGATCTCAAAGCTCCTGTTTCCAATATAGAAGGACTGATAAATACGTTAAACCAGATACTGCTCGAGAACAATATCAGTAAAAAAGAAATCGGGGAAGTGATATCTATGATGCGCCAGTCGGTGAACAAATTTCAGACGACTATTCATGACCTGGCTGAAATAAACAGCAGCCAAAAAAATGATACTGAAGAAAAGGTAACATTAAATATTGCTGAACAGGTAGAAAACGTACGTATCAGTATACTAAACCTGATACAAAGCGCTCATGCCACGATACATGTGGACACCAGCTTGTGTCCTGAAATTAATTTCTCCAGGATGCAGATGAACAGCCTTATTTATAACGTGATTACCAACGCGATAAAATATAAAGCACCCGACAGAGATCCTGTGATTTGGATAAAAACATATACCGCTAAAGCTTATTCCGTCATCGAAGTGAAGGATAACGGTATGGGAATTAAACTAGAAGATAAAGATAAGATATTCTCGATGTTCAAAAGGTTGCACGATCATGTAGAGGGTACTGGAGTGGGCTTGTATATCGTCAAAAGAATTGTTGATAATGCAGGAGGAAAAATTGAAGTAGAAAGTAAACTGGGGCTGGAAACGATATTCAGGATTTACATACCTCTTGCCTGAACCGGCATTCAGGCAACATTCTCATTTTGATCTGTTCTCATTAAGTTTAGTGAGAATCTTTTTCTTGATGCTCATAAAGTGCTTCTCCTGTTCAGCGTCCAGACCCGCCTGATTCAGGCATTCGTATAGCTCCTTTCTCTGCACTAAAAGAAACCTGGCTAATGCCTGGTTGGAAGAGTCTTTTAGAAGCAGGTCGCTAAGGTTCTGAAGAATATTCCTTAATTGAATGGTATCATTATGAAAGGGAAGCAGCTTTACCACTTTTTGAATGGCTTCCGTTATTAAATCTTCTGTGGTGTTGCGTTCACCCATCTTAAAGTCTGCCCAAAATTCTTGTTCCGATATGTACAGGGCATGGATGATTTTTTTTAAGGTGGTTACGCGTATATCTCTTTTGCCATTTTCAATTTCGCTTATAATATGCCTTGAAACATCACCTCTCAGTTCAAGTTCCCGAAGCGAAACTTTTCTTTGCTTTCTTATTCTACGCAAATGCTCTCCCAGCGCTTTTAAATATTCTGCTACATCCATATACGAATAAATGAAAACGACCTGTTATAAAGGTTATTCAATTAAGGAACCTATTTTTTGTGGATTTTACAAACCTATAAGTCCAAATAAACTAAGGACTTACGTGGCGAAGAATTTATAATTCA
>JBJMLY010000091.1:0-4998 GCA_045805025.1 Cytophagaceae bacterium
GCAGTCGTGCAGGGCTTCTTTCGAAACCGGTATGAACTTGCTTTTTGCATTGGTTGTGCCGGAAGACTTCGAGAACCAGGTAATTTCGGAGGGCCAGAGAATATTCTGCTCTCCCTTCATCAGTCTCTCGATGAGAGGGTACAGATCTTCATACGTGGATACGGGCACCCTGGACCTGAATTCATCCAGGCTATGTATGCTTTTATAGTCATACTTCCTGCCCCATTCGGTATTTTTTGCCTGCCCGATCAGTTTGACTCCGAGCTCCTGCTGGGTTTCATGCGGGAACTTAATAAAGCGCTCGATCTGGCTGATCCTTCGCTTTAATACGGATTTCAATATGACGTTGAGCAGACTCAAGTTTATATTTTCCTTTTCAGTTCAAAATGTTTACCCAGGTAAACCCTTCTTACCTGCTCATCCGATGCCAGCTCTTCGGCTGTGCCTGCCTTCAGGATTTTCCCTTCAAAAAGCAGATACGCTCTGTCGGTGATCGACAGGGTTTCGTTCACATTGTGATCGGTGATCAGTATTCCTATATTCTTATTTTTAAGCCGGGCGACAATGCTCTGGATCTCTTCCACGGCAATCGGATCGACGCCGGCAAAGGGTTCATCCAGCAGCACGAATTTCGGATCGACCGCCAGGGCTCTGGCAATTTCCGTTCTTCTTCTTTCTCCACCGGAAAGCACCATCCCTATATTTTTCCGCACATGCGTAAGGCTGAATTCTTCCAGCAGGGATTCCATTTTTTCTTTCTGGGCTGCTTTGGGAAGATTTGTCATTTCGAGCACCGACATCACATTTTCTTCGACCGTCAGTTTCCTGAATACCGATGCTTCCTGAGCAAGATATCCTACGCCTCTCTGAGCTCTCTTGTACATCGGCAGGTCAGTAATATCTTCACTCTCCAGGAATATTTTTCCTTCATTGGGTTTAATCAGACCCACGATAATATAAAACGAAGTGGTTTTTCCGGCCCCATTGGGCCCGAGCAGTCCGACGATCTCTCCCTGCTTCACCTCTACCGATACGTTGTTAACGACCGTTCTGGCTTTATACCGTTTAATTAAGTGCTCTGCCCTTAGAATCATAAAATTTAAAAAAAACCGAATTACTAATTTAACTTAAAAAATCAGAAAAAGCACCTTCGTGACGGCATGGAATCCATCCGTATTGACTGATTTATTCCGGAAACTTAATATCGCGGATGCTGAGCTGCAGCGATTTATTGCCATTGAATTCATTTTCACCGATGCTGTAGCAGAGATGGAACGGTTTCCCTTCGGAAATTTTCGCATAATAATGGCCCATTCCAAAACCTATCGCTTCGATCGAAGGGGAAGCATCCTGCCTGATGCTGAGTTTCAGGTGCTGCTCTTTCAGCACTCTTGAGCGGCCATCGTCGCATACAAACTCAGAGACGAACACCGGCTGCATATTCTGCGGACCAAAAGGCCCCATCTGATCGATCAGATTCAGGAGCTTTTCGTTGATCTGATTTAAACGGATCTTCAGGTCTACTTCGATTCTGGGAAGAAGATGTTCTTCCTTGATCGCAGAAGCCACAGCATCTTCAAAGCGTTCTCTGAAAGCCTGTACATTCTCCAGCTTCATGGTAAGACCGGCCGCATACATATGCCCTCCAAAATGTTCCAGCAGGTCTGAACATTGAGAGATCGCTTCGTACACATCAAAACCATACACTGAACGTGCCGAGCCGGTGGCATAGTTATTGGATTCGGTCAGGATGATCGTGGGCCGGTAATATTTTTCGATACACCGTGAAGCCACAATGCCGATGACGCCTTTATGCCAGTCATTCTTGAAAAGCACGGTAGATTTCAGATTCTTTGACAGCTGATTTTCTTCGATCATCTGCAAAGCTTCCTGCGTGATGGCGCTATCAAAATCCTTGCGGGTTGAATTTTTATCGTTGATGCCTTTGGCATGCTCCTGCGCTTCGGGCAATGTTTCGCTGATCAGCAAATTGACAGCGCTTTTTGCATGCGCGATTCTGCCGGCCGCATTGATACGCGGGCCTAGCCCGAAGACCACATTGGTCACATCCAGTGCCTTTTTAAAACCGGCCACTTCGATCAGCGCCTTCACGCCGGGTCTTGGATTTTTATTGATCAGCTTCAGGCCGTAGTAAGTGAGTGTTCTGTTCTCTCCCGTAATCGGAACGATATCCGAAGCGATGCTGATGGCCACCAGATCCAGGTAGTTGAATAATTCTTCCTGAGGTATACTGTTCTTCTGGCAATAGGCCTGCAGAAGTTTAAACCCAACGCCGCAGCCCGAAAGCTCTTTGTAGGGATAAGCGCAGTCTTCCCTTTTGGGATCAAGCACGGCAACAGCCTGGGGCAATTCCTCTCCCGGCCTGTGGTGATCGCAGATAATGAAATCAATTCCATATTGAGTGGCCAGATCGACTTTGTCCAGGGATTTGATCCCGCAATCGAGGCTGATGATCAGGGAGACATTATTTTCCCGGGCCCATTCAATCCCTTTGGTGGAAACTCCATACCCTTCAGAATAGCGGTCGGGAATATAGAATTCAAGATTGTCGTACCTGTTTTGCAGAAAGCCATACATCAGGCTTACCGAGGTCGTGCCATCCACATCGTAGTCGCCGTAAATAAGAATTCTCTGATTTTTGGCTATGGCTTCTTCAAGCCTGGACACCGCTTTGTCCATGTCTTTCATCAGAAAAGGATCGTGCAGCGATTCCAATGCCGGGCGAAAAAACGCTTTGGCAGAATCAAAATCATGCACACCCCGCTGAATCAATACAGAAGCGACAATTTCATTGACGTTAATTGCTTTTGAAAGAGCCACCACCTGTTCCTCTTCCGGAACAGCCTTAAAGTCCCATCTCTTTTCCATAAAAAATATAGCTGGTTGTTATTCTTTTTCTTCGAGCATGTCGGGCGACTCAAGCTGTTTGATCTCCCCTACAGCATTTCCTGCGATTCCACGGACCGAACCGTACATATCGATGGTATTTTGGATCACTTTCTCGATTTGCTTTTCACGTTCTTTCCAGAGCTTCTGCGTCACGTTCTTCTCCTTCATCAAACCCTCCTGCATCGAGGTAAAACCTTCCACGATGGCTTCCATCTGCTGCCTGAATTCCCTGCCGGTGAGGTAATCGTACAGCATCTGCATCTTATCTCCCTTATTTTCCTGCGATACCCTTACCGCATGAATTTTCATCAGGCTGTCGCGCAGGATCATGGCTACGCTCTTGATCTCCTGGAAGGTGCAAACCCATACGCCTTCTCTAACCCCAAACCGGTCAAGCTCCTTTGGCATGGTTTCGGTTACGATCACCGCCAGGTCGGCATTCTGACCGCGCAGGTCGTTCTTGATTTTATCGATCCATGAATCGCTGAACGCTTTCGTGCGCTTGCTTTCATACACAATCCTTCCGCATTCTTTTCCGAAATTATTCCGCACCGTATGGATTACATCGGCCCCTTTCACTCCCTTGCCTACTTCTTCGATCAGATCAAAAGGGAAAGTCGTTTTCAGTAATTCTTCGAGTACCAGCTCCTGGGCTTCTCCCTGCAATTGCATGGAGCCCTGATCGGCCTTTCTCTTCATGATCTCGATCTGATCCTTCATCGACTGAAGCTGCATATCTTTCTCCTTCATCTTCATCTGGCTTTCTTCCTCCGCTTTCTTTCTGGCAGCCTCTTCAATTTCAACAGATCTTTCAAGCAGTTGCTTTTTCAGATCCATCTCCATCTCTTCCTTCTTCTCCTTCAGCTCTTTCTCCTTTTTCAGAAGCTCTAGTTCCTTGTTCTTCAGTTCACGGTTCTCTTTCTTCTTGTTTTCAAGGTCGTCGCTCATGCTTTTCAGCTGCAGCTCGAAATCTTCCTTTATCTTTTTCTGAACCTCTTCCTGCAGCTTCTGGCGCTCGGCGCTCAACTGCTTTTTAAGCTCCTGCTCTTTTTCTTCGGTCTCTTTATCAAGCTTAGCCTTTAGGGATTTGTATTTCTGATTGAATTCGGATTTGAGCTTGTCTTCAATATGCTGCGACAAGGCCTGTTCGGCGTTAAAATGATGTCCGCAGGCCGGACAGGTGATCTTATTGTTGGTTTCCATTTTTTCCATAACTGTTTTATTTCCGGCTGGTCCGGACATAAAAAAAGCAGTATAAAGATACTGCTTTTTTTGCTCTTATGGGAGGTTGACCTGATTACATCGCTCCTTCGAGAACGTCTTTCAGGTTTACCCTTTGTCCGTCTTTGTAAGGCACGACCCAGGCGCCTTTTACACCCATGTCACGGAGCGCCTTTTTGAATTTATCGGCTTCCCAGTAATCGGTGAAAACACCCAGTGTGTATTTTTTAGAACCATCGGCATCTGTTTCGCCGCTGAAGTTCGGATTATTATCAAAATATTTAGTCAGGTCTTTGGTCTTGAAAGATCCGATCTGCACTTTGTAAACCACACCCTTGGTCGGGCCTTTATGAGTGTTTACCTTGGTGGTATTGTTATTATCCGTTTCTACGGTAGTCGTCGTTGCCTGACCTGGTACTTTAACCACACCTGTTTTATAGTCTTCCACTTCCTTTTTCAGCCTGGCGATTTCTGCATCTTTGGATTCAGACTCACTTTTTATAGAAGACTTTGAATTTTCGCATTCGCTGATCTGACCTGCAAGGGCATCTTTCTGCTCCACCAGCTTTTTATACTCCAGCGGCTTAAGTTCTTTCAGCTTTTTTGCCCATTCCTTCTCCTGCTCTACCTCTTCTTTTGTTTTTTTCTGTGCCATGCTGAAGTTCGCGCTTACTGCAATTGCCAGTATGGAAAGTAAAAAAAGTCTTTTCATGTTTTAAGGATAATTTGTTTGTAAGCAATATACATTATTTCTAATAAATGACAAGGGAATTGGCCATAGACTTTAAGGCTTAGAGTCTGGAAATTGCTTGGTATATTTGAGGCTGAAAGTTTCAGCTGATCTTAAAAATTCCATAGCGCTTTCCA
>JBJMLY010000092.1:0-3623 GCA_045805025.1 Cytophagaceae bacterium
ATCATCAGACTCAGCATTACCTTCAGATGTGCAAAAGCTTCATCACTGAAAAAGTGACGGAAGAGTTTGAAGTGAGCAAAGCGGATGAAATCTATCTGTTAAATGAATCGGTAAAATATTTTAAAGAAAAGGAAGTCTTTGATCTGGAAGAGTTCACCAACGACATTATGCAGCAGCCGGCGCTGATCGATTCTTTCCGAAGCTTCAAAGACGAATTTCAGAAAGGTTCTGATATGAGAATTTACGATGAATTTAATATTTCAGCCACGGCGGTAAAAAGTTCCTCTAAAATTTTTAAGAGCGTTATCAAGCTTGATAAAAGTTTTCATATCTACGTACATGGCAACCGCAATAACATTATAAAGGGCTATGACGAAGAAAGGCAGATGAATTATTACCAGATTTTTTTCAAGGAGGAAAACTAAATTCCCCGGTCGCAGTTTCTGATCTATGCAGAAAGATTCCTTATGTATTGTGGTAGGGGCAGGAGCTTCGGGCCTGATGGCTGCCCGGGTCCTCTCGTCTAAAGGAGTGAAGGTGCTGATCCTGGAAGGGCGTAACCGCAGTGGCGGACGTATTCATACCTTAGAAGAGGCAGCCTTTGGTTATCCGGCCGAGACAGGCGCTGAATTCATCCATGGAAATCTGCCTGTTACTTTGAAGATCCTGCAGGAGGCGGGAATTGCTTATCACCCTGCAGGCGGAAAAACCTGGAATGCGAGGAATGGCAAACTCAAGTCCGGCGAAATGATGATGGAAGGATGGCCCATGCTGATGAAAAAACTCAAAGAGCTTGAGTCTGATCTGAGCATAGAGGAATTTCTGCAGCGCTATTTCTCCGATGAAAAATACCAATCCCTGCGGAAATCCCTTACGGGTTTTGTGGAAGGATACGATGCGGCTGATCCTGCCCGGGCCAGCGCTTTTGCCCTGCGCGACGAATGGATGAGCGACGATGACCATGAGCAATACCGGGTTGAAGGAGGCTATCAGCACATGATACAATTTCTGGAAAGCGAATGTACCAGGGCAGGTGTGAATACGATGTTCAATGCGAGGGTGGAAAAAATTTCATGGACTAAAGGGTCTGTAGAGGTTTCGTGCGGGCTCCAGAAATTCCAGGCTTCAAGAATACTGGTGACGGTTCCTTTGGGTGTATGGAAGGCAGGCTCTCTGCAATTTTCTCCGGCGCTTCCCGAAAAAATCAGCGCTGCACACGAAATGGGTTTTGGGGCTGTCATCAAAATTCTTCTGGGCTTCAACAATAAATTCTGGGAAGATATTCACGATGAGGAAGGGAAAAAGCTCAAAGGCCTGGGCTTTTTATTTTCGGGTGAGCAGGTTCCCACCTGGTGGACCCAGCATCCGGAAGATAGCCCATTACTTACTGGATGGCTTGCTGGTCCGAAAGCATCCAGGCTTGCCAATTATTCAGAACAGGAACTCCTCAGTCTTGCGCTTGATTCACTCTCCAATATTCTGAATGTGAAAAAGGAATGGCTGAAAGAGCAGCTCCGCGCTCACCGGATTGTTAACTGGTGTGCCGATTCGTTTGCTATAGGAGCGTATGGTTACGCCACCGTGAAAACACCCGAAGCCAGAAAGCAGCTGTCAGCACCGGTTTCTGATACCCTCTATTTCGGAGGAGAAGCATTATACGATGGTCCTGAAATGGGAACGGTGGAAGCCGCTCTGGCCAGCGGTGAACGAGCGGCTCATGAGATTCTTAAAACGCTGTAGGGAAAATATTCATGTCGTGCAAGTTAAAATAATGATCCTTCTCCTGCGGGAGAAGAAAAAAGGATGAGGTAATAAAAGACCTTAACTTAGGCGACATGGAGCGGACCTAACGATCAAATGCTCCCTTTTTATACGCTTTTACGTATTCTTTATAGTCACTCTGTACCTGATCCGCGTATTCTTTTACATAGTCCATCAAGGGCTTTTCCCATGTTTTGTCCGAAGCAAAACTGCCCATAGCTTCTGGGGAAGCAGAACCCTGGCTATCGCTGCTTCTCAATTGCGCCCAGGCGGTTATTTCCGCAATTGTTTTTATAAATACATCCAGCTTGGGCATTTTGCCTTTGCAGGCTTCCAGGTCTACTTTATCCTGAGTGGGCTGTAATTCTTTAATGACAAACCACTGTTTTCCGATTTGCAGCGTATTAAGTAAAGCGAGCGGGAAGGCCTGCATCTTTTTCTGAATACGCATAATCCTTTCAGCTTCATTTTTCCAGTCAGGTTGTCGGGTTTTAACATGGCCATGCAGACAAGAAGGTTTGGCCATTTTCAGATCCAGCAGGTAGTTATCGTCCGGCGAGCCTAAGCCTTCCAGCAAAAGCACATAGCGTTCCAGTCCCATACTGGCCGTTCCTGCTATGCGGTAGCCGATATCCAGCACCTTATAGAATTCCGGATCTTTTCCTTTGGAGGCCCAGGCGCTCACGATTTTTTCCAGCTCTTCTTTTCTGTCACCAGGCGTTTTGCTCACCTTTTTATCGTCGATCAGCAATTTTCTGTTTTCTTTTCCCTGGCGTGTACGTGAGCTCAGAAAGGCTTTACGTTTTCTGCTTTTTCTTTCATCGAGGAGCTCTCTGATAATACCTTCAGAACTTTCTTCATGAACAAAGCCGGCTTCTCTTTTTCTTAATGTTGAAGTATAATGCCGGATAAAATCTGCGCATAATTCTTTGGCTTCGCTGTGGCTTACCTGCAAGAAATCTTTGGCGATGAGAATGCTGCAAAGCAAACGGGAAATTTCCCAGAGTGCCGGAGCCAGGCATCCTTCATCGAAGTCATTGATGTCGAAATAAGGTTCGCGGTTGTCTGCTTTGTAGCTTCCGAAATTTTCCAGGTGCAGATCGCCGCAGATCCAGGAAGAAGGTGAGGCCGGGAATGGATCCGAAGCGGCGGCCAGGCTTTCATAAAACAAATGAGCCGTGCCCCGGTAAAAGCGAAAAGGGTCTTTGCTCATATTCCTGAATTTGATCTTCACCAGTTCAGGAATCCGGTTCCGGTTGAACAGCTCGATTCTTTCGGCGACTGTTTTCATCAGAAGTCAAATTCTTTTACATCGGGATCGTTGAGCAGCCGTTCGGTGAAACGCTCATGATCTTTGGCCGAACCCCGCACATCCCAGTACCCAATGATGTCTGTGCCTATGCGGCTTTGCTTGCCCCGGTGAGGGATCAAATTGTAGCTGCGGAGAATATGCTCGTAGCCCAGCAGTGTTTTCTGCTTATAGACGCAAACGATTTTGTATTGTCTGATCTGATGCACTTTATCAATTGCCACCTGCACATATTTAAATACGATCAGCACGGTCATCACCACGAGAAAGCTGAGAATTGCCAGACTAAAATAACCGGAGCCGATACAAATTCCCAGCGCAGCTGACACCCAGATGATGGTAGCCGTCGTTAAACCTGCCACACGGCTGTCGTCCTTAAAAATGACTCCTGCTCCCAGAAATCCGATGCCGGTTACGATGTTCGCTGTTATTCTCCAGGCGTTGTCCCCTCCGCCTAGTTTGTAAGAGAGAAGCGTAAAAATCGTCGCT
The DNA here is from genome assembly GCA_045805025.1 of Cytophagaceae bacterium. Taxonomy (GTDB): domain Bacteria; phylum Bacteroidota; class Bacteroidia; order Cytophagales; family Cytophagaceae; genus DATMOV01. Next base: position 3,560 of record JBJMLY010000092.1, read on the forward strand.
CCCAGAGTAATGAGGATGATGGTGCGGAAGCCCGCCGATTTGCTGTGGTATTCTCTTTCCGCTC
>JBJMLY010000093.1:0-3876 GCA_045805025.1 Cytophagaceae bacterium
ATTTACCGGGGCCTGCGGGGAAATTCAGAAAAACATTCTCGCTACACATAAAAGCCTGGAAGATCTCATGCGCCACAATCCGGCAAAAGAAGCGGGAGCTAATTTTGAAAAGTTCAGAGAACGAATCAGGGAAATTGCAGAACGACATGCCCTTTGCGAACCGGAAGCAGAAAATGTTTTTAACCTCCTGGATGCAGGACTTTCCGGTCCCGCCAGGCTGCAGGCGGAAGTAGTTATCAGAAATGAAAAGCACCTGGACCACATCCTGATCAATCTGCTGAGAGACATGCAGACATTTACCGGCCTGCAAATAAAAAAACATCAGCGTAAAGAAGCCGACACGATCTGGCTGCTCATCGCGATCACCTCCGCCTGTCTGATTGTGGGAGGAGCCTTAAGCCTTATGATTACAGGCAAAATTGTGAAAGCACTTCGCATGAGCGTCTCTGTCGCAGAGGCCATTGCCAGCGGAAGCCGCACCATTAAAATTGAAAGCGGAGAAAAAGATGAGACTGGGCAATTGCTACAGGCTATGAAAGCCATGCAGAATTCCCTGAACGAAACAGAGGCAAAGCTTAAACAATACAATGCCGAGCTCGAAGTCCTGGTGGACCAGAGAACTATTGAACTGGTGGAAGCAAATAAAAAGCTTCAGGAAGAAGTGAAAGAAAGAATCCGCTCGCAGGAAGAGCTCAGCAATATTCACGAAGAGCTGAACACATTCATGTACCGGGCTTCGCATGACCTGAAAGGACCGGTGGCAACCATTAAAGGTCTTCTCAAATTATCAGAAATGGAAAAGGCGATGAATTGCAGCGCAAATCATAACATGCTCATCGCACAAAGCGCGGAAAAGCTGAATAAAATTCTGAATATACTGGTGGATGTCGTTAACATCAAACAGAAAAATCTGGATGTAACTGAAATCCACCTCGGCCAATTTATCACGGGAATTATCAATAAAGTCAGAGATGAACATTCAGTCCGGGATATATTATTCAGGGTAAAGATCGCATCAAGCCGTGTAATTCAGGGGGACAGAGAAATCCTCTATATACTGATTCACAACATCCTCAGCAATTCGGTGAAATACAGAAATCCCTCCGAATCCTTCTGCACTGTTGAAGTACTTGAAGAGCCCGGTTTCATTTCCATTTCTGTAGAAGATAACGGCCTGGGAATTGACGAGGGGGTCAGGGAGAAAGTTTTTGATATGTTCTACAAAGGAACGGAAGATTCGAAAGGAAGCGGGCTCGGCCTTTATCTTGCAAAAAAATGCGTCGACAAATTAAAAGGCCATATTGAACTTTACAGCGAAAAAAGTAAGGGCACAAAAATCACTGCACGTCTTCCCCGTATATGTGTGAAAGAGGAGAAGCTGGCAGTATGAAACTGCTTTGCAGTTCCAGCGGACTATTGTAATTCATAAAATGGCGCTTCATATCCTTCGTAACGTCAAGTCCGAATACCTTCCCTTTGGCGATAATTCCTTTCATGCTGTAGTTGCCGGACTGGCTTCCGGCTGTGCCCAGCGAGTCTAATAATCCTGCCGAATAAATGGCCGCCAGAGGCTCGGGCTGACCTTCGTTCCTGTACAGAAAAATATCGTACTCGTTGTGGCCCGCCATCCACGATGAATATAGTACCTGAAGATGTTCTATGCCCATATCTTTCATATCACATGCGAGGATGAAAAGATCGGTAAAAGGAAAACTTTTATGTACGCTTAAAATGCCTCCCAGAGGGCCTCGTGCATCTACGCAATCGTCGACGAGCAATCCTTCAGAAAAAATAGTTGAATAATTTTTCCGCTGTGCGCTGTTAATGGAGACCAGAGCAGGAATACCCAACGTCCTTAATTTATTGAAAGCAAGCTTTGACCAGGGCATGCCATTGCTCATGATCAGTCCTTTGTCACTTCCCATGCGTGAGCTTTGCCCTCCCGTCATTACCACACCGGTTATTTTCCTGTTCATTCGATTTCTGGTTTATGCTGACTGCAGCTGCAGTTATGTCCCCACTCTTTGGTTCCGTCGGCAAAGATCTCTTGCTTCCAGATAGGCGCTTCGTGCTTAACCCGGTCGATAATATACCGGTTGGCGGCATAAGCTTCTTCCCGGTGGGAGGAAGAAGTAATCACGACGACTGCGCTTTCACAGACTTCCACCCGACCGGTTCTGTGCACACAGAGCGCGCCGTGAAGCTTGTATTTTCCATAGGCGTCCTGAATAATCTGTGCGATCATTTTTTCAGCCATCGAAGCATGCGACTCATAATAGAGGGCTTCTACTTCCCTGCCGTGGCTGTGATTTCTCACCTCTCCGCTGAAAAGTACCAGAGCGCCGGCCTTTGCATCGTGCATGGACGAAAGTAAATAACCTGGGTCCAGAGGCTCTTCGGTCACCAAACGGATTTTATCCTCCGCTGGACGGAGGCATAATAAGGAGCTCTTCATTTTCTTGTACATTATAGTCTGACTGAACAAAACTTTCATTTACGGCAACTCTGCATTTTCTAAGTACAGGCAGCGCCATGGAATTACGGATCATGATGATATCCAGCACATCCGAAACATGCAGGCCGTCTTTTACATCGAGCTGAAATTCCGGCTCGAAATAATCTTTCAGCGCCGCAAATACTTTTATTTTTATTCTCATAGTTATCCTCCTATATATTTCATTGAGGTTTTGCTTCCTGTAAATTCCTGCTGCTGCTTCTGAGCAAGGGCAAGACGGAGGCTGCTATCCAAATCTTCTTTTCTGCCGGCCACATGCGAAATTTTTATACCATTACTGTTGCTGAGGCAGCCGTAAATATTTCCATGACTGTCAAGTCTGAGTCTGGTACAATCACGGCAAAAAGGCTCCGACTCGTTGGCGATAATCCCGAACAGCTGGCCCGATGCCGTCCGCCAGTATCTTGCGGTAGCGCCTGGCTTTCTTTCCAGGGCATAAATCCCGTGTCTGGTGGATATCTCTTTTAAAATTTCATCCTGAGAAAATAAGAATGAGTTATGCTTGTCGTACAGATGTCCCATCTGCATCAGCTCAAGAAAGCGGATAACAAGGTTTCTTTCGCCGGCGAACTTCAGCAGAGGCAGGATCTGGCCGTGGTTCACATGCTTCATGATGACCGAATTCAACTTAAGGCTGATCCCTGATTCCAGCGCTCCCTCAATACCTTCGAGTACCTGCCCGATATTTTTTCTGCGGGTCATATTCTGAAAAGCAGCCGGGTCGGCAGCATCCAGGGAAACGTTGGCCGAATCAAGCCCCGCCGCTGCCAGACGCGGAGCTAGCTTCGATAAGAGCGAGCCATTGGTGGTAATCTTCACTTCAGGCACACCCATTTTCTTAATGCCCGAAATAAGATCGGTAATATTTTTATAGAGCAATGGTTCTCCTCCTGTTAATCTTACCGTTTCCAGTCCTACGCTTTCATGAATGCCGCGAATGATGCGTAAGTATTCGGATGTACTGAGAAGATCACTCTTCACGGGTTCTTTGACAGAAGCTCCTTCATCCACACAATAAAGACAGGCAAGATTGCATGCAGAGGTAAGGCTCACCCGCAAGGTTTTAAAGGAGCGGCCCAGCTTATCGGTAATCGTTGATTCTTTCATGTTCATGCGGTTAGCTTCTCCATACTAATTGGTGTAAAACTATTTCTGGTGGCTTCACATACTCCGCAAAGGTAATCGGAAGGAAGCTCATTGAACTGAATGCCCGGCGCCACACCGGCGCTTTCGTCGCCGAATTGTGGATCGTAAATACTAAGGCATTTCTGACACTGGTGCACGACCTTCACTTTTTTAGGCTCTTCCTCATTTTTAAGAGCGCTCAGTGTATTCCGTTCAACAGGATTTGTGCTGATTAG
>JBJMLY010000094.1:0-11177 GCA_045805025.1 Cytophagaceae bacterium
AGATCTCCTTGTTCCCGCCGCGAAAGAAGATGTTATTAACCACCATAATGCCCAGCATATACAGGCAAGACTTATCGTGGAAGGCGCTAACGGCCCTACCAATGCCAGTGCCGACGACATTATTAACTCCAAGGGCATTATTGTGGTGCCGGATATATTAGCCAATGCAGGCGGAGTGACGGTATCTTACTTTGAATGGGTTCAGAACAGACTAGGCTTGCGCTGGCCCCTGGAACGTGTTAACCGCCGCTGCGACCGCATCATGAAGGAATCTTTTGAACGTGTATATGCAACCGCACAGCAATATAAAGTGCCTTTGAGAATAGCTGCCTACATTGTCGCAATCGATAAAGTGGCAAAAACATACAAATTCAGAGGTGGATATTGAAAATTATTTATATTTTTGAAATCACATATTCTGTTTTCAAATAAATGGTCATTCACAAAGAAGGTTATAGAATACTCATTACGCTCTTTATCGTTTTGATAGTTCTTAATCTTGTCATTTTCTACTTCTTCCCGGCTTCAAAAAATATTCAGAATATCAGCATTATATTCTGCATTATTGCCTATCTGCTTATTTTGCAGTTTTTCAGAAGCCCCAAGAGATCCACTGTTATTAATGACAGTCATGTCATCGCACCGGCAGACGGCAAAGTGGTAGTAATAGAAGAAGTCACAGAAACCGAATATTTCAATGAACCCAGAAGACAGGTTTCTATTTTTATGTCCCCCGTCAACGTTCACATCAACCGCAATCCTATTTCCGGTGTTGTAACATATTTTAAATACCACTCCGGCAAATACAAAGTGGCATGGCATCCGAAGTCCAGCACTGAAAACGAAAGAACTACCATCGTCGTGGAAGGTCATAATAATCATACGGTACTTATCAGACAGATCGCCGGCGCACTTGCTAAAAGAATTGTCTGGTATCTTCAGGCAGGTGAAGAGGTTAAGCAGGGAGAAGAGCTTGGCTTTATTAAGTTTGGTTCCAGAGTCGATATATTTTTACCTCTTGATGCCAAAATTAATGTAAAAATCGGCGATAGAACAGTCGGAGGTGAAACCGTAATTGCAGAGTTTCCTCAATAATCGCATCTCCATTTAGTACGTCAGAAAAAAAAATTCAAAAAAGATTTTAAGCTAGAACCAAGATTATTTATTTTCGTTATTAGGTTACGGAAATTTTTAAACGAATGAAGAAGCAACAAGAAGATTTAGAAAGCGACGACGAGCTGTATGCCAATTATGACGCCTATAAAGCTCTGATCGAAGCCGGAGTTTCACAAAAAGAAGCTCTGAAGCGTTCAGGTTTAACTCCGCAGATCCTGAAAGATCTGGAAGAAGAGGAAGAGGACGAAGAATTGAAGGATGACTTTAAGGAAGTCTACGATGAGGACGAAGATTCAGACCTTAATGAGTCGGACTGGAAAGAAGATTCTGGTTTCTCCGAAGACGATGATGAATGGGAAGATGGTATCGCCGATGATTCTTCCTGGGATGACAAAGATTTTTAATCAAAAAACTTATTATACAAATAAAAAAGGTCGGGCTCTAAGCCCGACCTTTTTTATTTGTCATGCCTTCAACAAATACAATTGCTTCTTTCGAAGCTATAAAAAGCTGCGTTACTCTCTTAAACTCAAGATTTGAATGGCAGATTAGTTTATATGATTTCAAATTCATTAAATTTGCCGCTTATCATTTTCAAGCTATGGAAAATCAGAATGAAATCATCAAGGAACTGAAAGAGGCCTCAGCGGTGCTCGACCAGTTTATTGCTGATCCCAAGAACATTGAGGCCATTGAAAAGGCAGCCCGCTGCATGGCCGATTCGGTAAAAACAGGAGGCAAAGTGCTCTCATGCGGAAACGGAGGCTCTGCCTGCGACGCGATGCATTTTGCCGAAGAACTTACAGGAAGATACCGCGAGAACCGGGAACCCATACCCGCCATCGCCATCTCGGAAACAGGTCACATCACGTGTACGGCCAACGACTTTGGCTATGCTCATGTTTTTTCAAGATACCTCCAGGCTGTAGGCAGTAAAAACGATGTACTCCTCGCTATCAGCACCAGCGGTAATTCCGAAAATGTACTGAAAGCTGCCGAAGTGGCAAAAACTAAAGGCATCAAAGTAGTAAGCCTTACCGGAAAAAACGGAGGCAAACTTGCCGGCATTTCAGATATTAACATCAACGTACCTCACCAGGGCTATGCAGACCGGGTGCAGGAAGTGCACATCAAGATCATCCACATCCTCATACTGCTCATAGAAAAATTCCTGAAGTAGATGGTGGCAAAGACGTTTGGCAGCGCCGTATACGGCGTGAATGCCTTTACCATTGCCATTGAAGTAAATGTAGGGCAGGGTACAAAATTTTTTATGGTCGGCTTGCCTGACAGCGCCGTGAAGGAAAGTCAGCAAAGGGTCGAAACCGCTATTAAACATCTCGGCTACCGCGTTCCGAGGCAAAAAACCGTGGTAAATCTGGCTCCGGCGGATATCCGCAAAGAAGGCTCTTCCTACGATCTTCCCATAGCACTAGGTATTCTTTCCGCTACAGGACAGCTCATTACCGAAAGCCTGGAAAAATACCTCATCATGGGCGAGCTTTCGCTGGATGGAGAAGTAAGACCCATCAAAGGTGTGCTTCCCATTGCCATTGAAGCTCGCAAGCAGGGCTTTAAAGGTTTTATGCTTCCTAAAGAAAATGAAGCGGAAGCCTCCATTGTCAATAACCTTGACATCATCGGTGTGAGCCATCTGGAAGAAGCCATCGATTTCTTCACCGGCATCCGGGATATTGCCCCCTATAAATCAGACACCCGTGAACTCTTTCTGAACTCCGTTAATTTTTATGATGCGGATTTCGCGAACGTACAGGGACAGGAAAATATAAAAAGGGCTATGGAGATCGCCGCAGCTGGCGGCCATAATGTAATCATGATCGGACCTCCGGGAGCAGGGAAAACCATGCTGGCCAAAAGGCTTCCTTCCATTCTGCCGCCACTCACATTGCATGAGGCGCTGGAAACTACGAAGATCCATTCGGTAGCAGGAAAGCTTGGAAAGTCATCTTCGCTGATCTCCTCAAGACCTTACCGGGCTCCTCATCATACCATCAGCGATGTAGCTCTCGTTGGCGGCGGCGGTATTCCCCAGCCTGGAGAAATTTCTCTCGCGCATAATGGTGTGCTGTTCCTCGATGAGCTGCCCGAATTTAAGAGGACCGTACTGGAAGTAATGAGACAGCCGCTGGAAGAAAGACGCGTAACCATATCCCGGGCAAAAATATCGGTGGAATTTCCAAGCAATTTCATGCTGATCGCCAGCATGAACCCATGCCCTTGCGGCTATTACAACCACCCCGAAAAAGAATGTGTTTGCGGACCGGGCATTGTGCAGAGGTATCTGAATAAAGTCAGCGGGCCTTTGCTGGATCGTATCGATCTGCATGTGGAAGTAACTCCCGTTACTTTTGATGAAATGACCGCCAACCGCAAGACAGAAAGCAGTGCAGAGATCCGTGAACGAGTCATCAAAGCCAGGGAAATCCAGTCAAAACGGTTTCAGGATTTAAAGTCAGACGATCTTAATATCTATTCCAACGCCATGATGCCTCCGCAGATGGTGAAGGAGATCTGCGACATCAGCGAGGCAGGTAAAACGCTTCTTAAAACAGCGATGGAAAAGCTTGGCTTATCCGCCAGGGCTTATGACCGGATTTTAAAGGTATCCAGAACCATTGCTGATCTGGCTGATAGTAAGGAAATTAAAATTGAACATCTGGCAGAGGCTATTCAATACAGGAGCCTGGACCGGGAAGGCTGGGCAGGATGAAAGTCAAGAGTCATTGGTCATCAGGCTTATTGGTCAAATGGTTCTAAAGTCTAATGTCTAAAAGTCTCTTTACAACCTTTTTCTCTTAAAATCAGTATAATCCATAATAAAAAAATGCCATTTTCGTTGCCTGGCACGATTTTTATAATTATATTTACCGTAATAGAATAATTGTTTCCGGACAATTTTAACAATACTCTCTATGAAAAAAAATTTACAGGCTGTCATTTTCTCGTTATCGGCAATCTTTCTTATTGCGGGCAATGTTCTTGCGCAGGTTGCGGCCACAATTACTGTGGGGGGAGGAACAAATACTTATTCACCTTCTTCCGGTATTACTGTAAATCCGGGAGACAGTATTGCTTTTGTGTGGGGAGGAGGTTTCCATACAACAGCATCTTCGAATGGCGGATGGGTATCAACTCCTGCAACCTTTAATCAAAGCAGCGCGGGTACGGTAAAAGTGAAAGTTACTTCAACCCCTGGAGTATATAATTATTATTGCCAGGTGCATAATCCTGGTATATCTCCTTCTGGTATGTACGGAACATTTACAGTGAGCGGATCAACTTCTCTCAGCAATTCATCTTCCACGTACGACTTATCCGCTGCTCCCAATCCTTTCAGCGATCAGCTGTCACTGAACCTCAACGTAGGCAATAAGAATCTTACGAACCTGAAAATCTACGACCTGATCGGAAAAGAAGTAGCCAACATCGATCTTTCCGGCAAAACTGGTCAGCATACCTATCGGGTGGATGCAAGTCATCTCAGATCAGGCATCTATTTCTGCACGGTTTATTCGGACAGAGGCATCGTTGAAACGATGAAGCTCTTCAAGACGAACGAGTAGTCTTCATCGGATCTGACATTAAAAAGTCCCGCTGCTACCAGCGGGACTTTTTTTGTTTCCATTTTTAGTTAACAATTGACAGTTGACAAAACAATAAATCTACACATGCGGCGTCTAATGTCTAATGTCGACTCTCTAAAGTCTCGATATTTTTACTAATTTCGCCTTCTGTATTTTCATTGAAACTCTAAAATATGCTTAATTACAATAAGTTGAATAACATCACCGGCTGGCTGGTTTTTGCGATTGCCACAGCGGTTTATGTACTTACTCTTGAACCCACAGCCAGTTTCTGGGATTGCGGCGAGTTTATAGCCGCTTCCTACAAACTCCAGGTGCCGCACCCTCCCGGGGCACCGATGTTCCTCCTGGTGGGAAGGATCTTCTCTTTATTCGCCCCCGATGTAGAACACGTCGCTTACATGATCAACCTGGTTTCAGCGCTTTCCAGCAGCTTTACCATTCTGTTTCTTTTCTGGACCATCACCATGCTGGCCAGAAAAATAGTAAGTCCGGGAAAAGAGCCGAGCCTGGGCGAAACACTTTCCGTACTTGGAGCCGGCGCTATCGGCGCTCTGGCCTTTACCTTTTCCGACTCATTCTGGTTTTCTTCGGAAGAAGCCGAAGTTTACGCCATGTCTTCCTTCTTCACCGCATTCGTCTTCTGGGCTATCCTGAAATGGGAAAATAATGCCGACAAAGAAGATTCCGACAAGTGGCTGATCTTAATGGCCTATATGGTCGGACTCTCCATTGGTGTCCACTTGCTGAACCTCGTGGCTCTGCCTGCACTTGGATTTGTCTATTATTTCAAACGATATAAAGTCACCAACCTCGGAGTAATTATTACATTCCTGGTCAGCTCCGCGATCATCGGTGTTATTATGATTGGTGTAATCCCCGGCCTTCCTTCTCTGGCTGGGAAGTTTGAGATCATGTTTGTAAATGCATTCGGACTACCGTTCAATTCAGGGACCATCTTCTTCATCGTTGTATTCCTCTCGGCCCTGATCTATGGAATCTGGTATTCCATTAAAAAAGAAAAGCATTTGCTGAATACCGCCCTGCTTGCCTTTGCTTTTATCCTGATCGGCTACTCCTCGTATGTAATCATACCGATCCGTTCCACTTATAATCCACCGATCGATGAGAACGATCCCGAAAATGGAATAAGCCTTATCTCCTATCTGAAAAGAGAGCAATACGGCGACAGGCCTTTATTGAGAGGTCCATTCTTCACCGCAAGCAGGCCCAAATACAAAAAGGGAGCTCCTCTTTACAGAAAGGACGACAAGACCAAGAAGTACGTGATTTATCATTATAAAGAAGAGCCGGAATATGCGGAAAAAGATTTAAGAATTCTGCCAAGGCTTTACAGCACTCAGCAAAGCCACATCAATGAATACAGGAGATTGCTAAACCTGAAGAAAAACCAGAAGCCCACCAGCTGGGATAATATACGCTTTTTGTTCACCTACCAGCTTGGTACCATGTACTGGAGATATTTTGCATGGAATTTCGTAGGCAGGGAAAGCGATATACAGGGTGCAGGCAGCCTGGGACCTGCAGACTGGTTTGCCAAGAACCTTCCGGAATCGATCGCTACAAATAAAGGAAGAAATAACTTCTTCATGCTTCCTCTTATCCTCGGGCTGATCGGATTTGTATATCATTACATGTATCACAAAAAGGATTTCGCCATCGTGGCCATGCTCTTTTTCTTCACCGGCATCGCGATTATTCTTTATCTTAATCAGCCTCCTATAGAACCCCGTGAACGGGATTATACCTATACCGGCTCCTTCTATGCCTTTGCCATATGGATCGGCATGGGTGTGCTCGGGCTTTCGGAACTACTGAAGAAAATCATACGCAGCGAGGTTGTAAGGCCGGCCATCGTAACCCTTGTCTGCCTTGCCGTACCCGGTGTTATGGCAGCTCAGGGTTGGGACGATCATGACAGATCCAGAAGATATCATTCAGTAGACTCAGCTAAAAACCTCTTGAACAGCTGCGCCAAAAATGCCATCCTTTTCACCGGAGGCGATAACGACACCTTCCCTTTATGGTATGTGCAAGAAGTGGAAGGTTTCCGTACCGATGTGAGAGTCTGTAATCTTAGTCTGCTCAATACCGACTGGTATATCGAGCAGATGAAAAAGCAGGCCTATGAATCCAAGCCTCTGCCTATTACCCTCAATCTGGATAACTACATACAAGGCACCAACGATTACCTCTATGTAATGGATAGCCCTAAATTCCTTTCGGTGGGAGCTCTGATCACCGCTGTACGTAATAAAGACCCGGAGATACAGCGTGAAATGGAAGGTGGTACATTCCTGAACGTTGTACCTACTAAAAAGCTTTTCACCCTGATCGACAAAGAGAAAATCAAGCAGATGGGAATAGTACCGGCTCAAATGGACAGCAATATTGTGGACGACATAAGCTGGACCTTAAGCAGTTCCTATCTGGAGAAGAAAGATCTGATCATCCTGGACATCATTGCCAATGGCAAATGGGAACGTCCGATCTATTTCTCCACCACCCTGCAGAATTCAAATTTCCTTAATCTCAAACCGTACATGCAGCTGGAAGGACTTGCCTACCGATTGCTGCCTGCCAAGGATCCGAGACAAGCTCAGGGCTGGATCAATACAGACATCATGTACGATAATATGATGCATAAATTCTACTGGAGAAACCTGGATGATCCGACCATCAGCTACGACGAAAACTTCCTTCGTTTCCCAAGCAATGCGAGGCTGAATTTCATGAGACTCGCAGAGCAGCTTTTCAACGACGGCAAACGCCTGGGAGACAGCAGCAAAATCGCTAAAGCGAAGGAAGTAATGGCTTTCAGCGAAAAAGTGATGCCTGACAAATCCATTCCATACGATTATGCCAGTGCTTATTCAATACCTGTGCTTTTCAAAATGGGAGAAGACAAAGCTGCCATGAATATCGTGAGCACGATGGGCAGAAGAGCTGAGGAAAATCTCAAATATGCGCTGAAAAATCTTGACCAGATGGGCGTTCAGTATAATGCGACCGTCCTTCAGCAGCTCATGTTCGGACTTAAGGATGCACAGAAATCCAAGGAAGCGAAGATGTACGAAGACATACTCAGCAAATACGAAGCGGAAATTCAGGCGAAATTCAATTTCAGCCAGCCTTCACCTGACGAAGAGGAATAAGGAAAAAGACGAAGAAGGAAAAAGAGAGGTTATCGCTAACCTCTCTTTTTTTTGCCGGATTTTACTATATTCGTTAAGGTAGAATCTGCATTCTGTGAGAAATTGCTTCCTTTTATTGCTCCTGTTTTCTCTAAGCCACTGTGTGGTAAAGGAACGAATGCTCAACCAGGATATCGCCTATATCTACGATCCAAGCCAAACCATTATCAAAAAGAAGATCCAGCTCAGAAAGGACAGCATCCGGGTTTTCCTTTCGTTCGCCGATCCTCATACTCAGTTAAGCGAGGAAGATTTTGCCAGACGGTTTAATTTTTATTATAAGATTACCGAAGATTACGAAAGTGCGGCCTTGCTGCATAAAGACAGCGTATCCTTTCGGGCTAAAGACCTCATCCGCAATGCCAATGTTCAGTATCTTTCTTTTGATATCCCTAAGCCTGCAATAAGCAATAGCCTTCTTATTGTGGAAAGGTATGATCATAAAAGAAAGATTATGGATCTGATCGACATACCTCTGGTCCACGATTCAGCTTCGGCCGAAAACACTTTTATGATCTATGATAAAAAGAAAGGAACACCTGTTCTTGAAAATTATATTCTTAAAAATGATTCGTTCAGAATTAAAGCTGCCAATGTACAGGATTATTCCGGATTCAGAATTCTTGGTTTCGGCACAAACTTTCAGCCTTCGCTAAACCCTTATACAATAGAGGATGAGTCGGAAAATCTGGAGAAAGTAAAACCGGAAACCGAAATCGCAGCCGACCTGAATCAGGGATTTACTTTTCCTTCACCCGGTTTTTATTTCCTGTCTGCGCCGGAATCCCAAGCCGGCTTCTCACTGCTGGCGGTTGACAATAAATTTCCCCGACTTACAAGACCCGAAGAAATGATAGGCCCTTTAGCATATATTACCACTGCCAGGGAATATGCCCGTATGAAAGAATCTCTTACTCCGAAATTTACCCTGGACAGCTTCTGGCTTTCTATCGGAGGAAGTGAGGAATATTCCAAAAAACTGATCAAGACTTATTACCAGAAAGTGGAATATGCCAACCGCTCATTTACTTCGTACAAGGAAGGATGGAAAACCGACAGAGGCATGATCTATATTGTTTTCGGAAAGCCGGATGCAGTATACAGACATAATGATCAGGAAGAATGGGACTATGAAAATGTAAATGAGAATTCATTAACATTCAGCTTTAGAAAAAGAAATGACCTATATTCGAATGACGATGATTATGAACTGGTCAGAAAACCGGTTTATGAGGCATACTGGAAATTTATGGTTGAAAAATGGAGAAAAGGAAATATAATAAAATAGGCTACGGAGAAAGAGAACATTCTTCCGAAAAAGAAGTGGTCTTCGGAATACGTCCGGTGATCGAAGCCATTAATGCCGGAAAAGAAATCGAGAAGCTTCTGATTCAGAAAGATCAGCACAGCCTGTTAATTAACGAGCTTCAGGCCCTGGCCCACACGCACAACATACCCGTTTCGAGAGTACCGGTCGAAAAACTGGATAGCATTACCCGGAAGAACCATCAGGGGGTGATATGCTTTATTTCCGCCATCAGTTATTCTTCGCTGGACAATATCATCAGTGAGACCTACCAGAAAGGACTGGTTCCTCTTATTTTAATCCTCGACCGTATTACCGATGTGAGAAACTTTGGAGCCATTGCCAGGACTGCAGAATGTCTGGGGGTACATGCGATCGTCGTTCCCACCCGCGGCAGCGCCCAGATTACGGGGGATGCCTTAAAAACTTCCGCAGGGGCCTTAAATTTTATACCGGTCTGCCGGGAGGATAATCTGAAAACGACCATCACCTATCTGAAGGAAAACGGACTGAAAGTAACCGGATGCACCGAGAAAGCTACTAAGACTATTTCCCAATGTGATTTTTCAGGACCAAGTGCCATTATTATGGGTTCTGAGGAAGACGGGATTTCTGAAGAATACCTGAAGAGAGCAGATGACACCGGCAAAATACCTCTTACCGGAAATATTGAGTCGCTGAACGTATCGGTGGCGGCAGGAATGGTCTTATATGAAGTGGTGAGACAGAGACAATGAGATACAACCTGATTGGTCTAACTCAAAATTCAAAACTCATAACTCGAAACTCGAAACTTATTTAAATAAACCGTGCGTCTTTGTTCTTTACATCGGCGACAAAGTCTTTTACTTTCTGCTCATCATCCTTACGGCAAATCATAATAACGTTGTCGTATTCTGCAATAATAAAATCATCGAGTCCATTGACAACGACTATTTTATCTGTACCGGTTTTAATGATGCAATTGGATGTATTATAGGTGAGCACATTGCCCTGCACCACATTTCCCGAACTATTTTTCGGAAGAATATCATACAATGATTTCCAGGTTCCCAGATCAGACCAGCCAAAATCACTGAGAAGCACGTATACGTTGGATGCTTTCTCCATAATACCGTAGTCGATGGAGATATTTTTACAGTGAGAGTAGGCACGAAGAATAAAATTATTTTCTTCGGCGGTCCATAGCATGGCTTTATTTTCTTCAAAGATTTCCGCGAATTCGGGCAGGAATTCTTCGAAAGCACTGATGATACTTTTCACGCTGAAGATAAAGATCCCAGCATTCCATACAAAGTCACCACTTTCGATAAATTTCTGCGCAAGCTCCAGTACAGGCTTTTCCGTGAAGGTCTTTACCTTATGGATTTTTTTGCTGCTGTCTTCATGGTATTGAATGTAGCCGTAACCTGTGTCAGGCCGGCTGGGCTTGATTCCCATTGTAATCAGGATATTTTCTTTCCTGGCCTCTTCCAGCGCCAGAAGGGTCTGCTGACGGAATTGATCTTCCTGCATGATTACATGGTCGGAAGGCGCAACCACAATACAGGCATCTGGATTTTTCTGCCGGATTTTATAGGAAGCATACGCTACACAAGGGGCAGTATTTCTTCCAATCGGTTCAGCAAGGATCTGATCTTCTGATAAAAAGGGGATTTGATCTTTTACCAGACCGACGTAGTCTTTATTCGTCACTATAAAAATATTCTCATGCGGACAGACGCCTTCGAACCGGTCGACCGTCTGCTGGATCATGGTTTTGCCATTTCCAAGCACATCATGGAATTGCTTCGGATGTCTAACCCGGCTGAATGGCCAGAATCGGCTGCCGATTCCGCCGGCCATGATTACAACATAATTATTTTGGTTCATGTTGAATAAAATTAGACTAATCCTTCTTTCAGCAAATCATGAATATGAACAAAGCCCGCAAGC
>JBJMLY010000095.1:0-2769 GCA_045805025.1 Cytophagaceae bacterium
CCCGTTCCTGTAGCACCGGCAATGAGACCATGCCTGTTCATCATTTTAAGGGGTACTTTAACAGTCGCTTCGGTAATGGTCTCGTTGTTGAGCATGCCGGCGCCCAGAATGATGGTTTCACCGCTGAAGGAATATCCTTCTTTAATCGCTTTGATAAAATTTTCTTTTTGATCTGCCATGAATTCAGGTATTGCTTTTCCTAAATATAAATATCCTTTGCTTCTTTCAAAAGAGCTTATCTGTCCTATGTAAAATAAATATCACCTGGAATAAACAATCAGCCCCTGTTTCAGCGTTAAATAAATAGAGTATTTGATGAAGGATGTAAGTTACAGAGTAGAAGAGGTAGTGATGTTGAAACTAAATGTAAGGCGATGAAAAATTCAAATATTGATATAGATGCGATTATTAAGGAGAATTTCGAGCTGCTGAAGAAAATAGCGGTGAACAAGAGGAAATTCTTTGAAAAGTACGGCAAATAGCCATTGGTAAGTAGCTAAGAAAGGCTTCTCAGTTTATGGGAAGCCTTTCGTCTTTTATAGCTATCAGAAATTTAAATAAACGGTCAGGTAATAAAGTACACTGGCCAGAATATTAAAACCGATGAGAAAGATGATCTCACGGATCCCTTCCCGGTAGCGGAGGTCTTCATACCCCTTTATAATGGCTTTATAAGGGTCGAAGGGGTTGTACAGCACTTCGACTTTATCGTCAAGGCTGAACACATTTTCTTTAACACGAATCGATTTAAACTGGATCGATTTATGCGAAGGGGTGGTGAATTGCACGACCGGATCCTGGTAGAGCCTGTTGTTACGCATGATCTGGATAATATCCAGAATTTTTCCTTCGGTAGTTTCCCAGGTGATAACTTCCTTCATGAAAAAATACCCCCGGATGATCTTCCAGAACAAAAAAATGGTGATGGCCGCGTCCAGGCAAATGAAGATAAGAATTCCTTTTTCCATCTATTCGAACAGGCTGAATGATTCTCCCGGATAAATTTTAGGGGCTACCTGTATGCATTCCAGGGAGTCGTGGTCTTCCTTATTGACGCTTCGGTGGGCTTTATACCAGGTCATTTTACTGCTGTCGTAGGGTTTCAGCAGATCTGTTATATCCTGGTCTTTCAGGTCTTTCTGCAGCCAGGTTCTTTCCAGGTCTTTCGGGAGGATGACAGGCATGCGTTCATTTATTTCCCTGACTACACTGTTGGCGGTAGTGGTAATGATGGTATAGGTATTGATAATTTCTCCGCTTTTATCTTCCCAGCTTTCCCAGAGTCCGGCAAAAGAAAAAGCTTCATCGCTGGAAAGCATAATTCTGTGGGGGATTCTGTTTTTCCCTTCTCTTTTCCACTCAAAATAGCCGTCAGCAGGTACGAGACAGCGCTGTGCCCTGATCGCATGCTTGAAAGGAGCTTTGGTAAATACGTTTTCTGCGCGGGCATTGAAAAGATTGGCACCGGTATTTTCTTCCAGCGACCAGCTGGGAATAAGTCCCCAGCGGAAAAAGGAAGCTGCATGAGGCGTGGCATCCGTAATGACAGGCATGATTTGCTGCGGGGCTACATTGTAGCGGGGCTTCCAGTCTTTAATTTCAATATCAAACCTCTTACTGATCTTGTCTTTTGTATGAGTGAATGAATATCTGCCGCACATAGTTGTTTTATTGGTACCGGGGTGTGTTTAAAATTACTAATTATTTGCCGATTGTCAATGCCCGGAAACAACAATGTCCGGCTCGCAAGCGAGGCCGGACATTGAATTTTAAACACTATGCAAGGATCAGTAGGCTGGTCTTACATCCGTGGAGGTGAACTCCGTACCTTCCCACGCCCTGAATTTGATGATCTCATCGTTTGCCGCCTTGATAAACCAGGCAAGTACGGCCATATCGTCCAGTACTCCGATAAATGGAATCTTATCGGGCAAAATATCTTTAGGCGCTATAAAATAGGCGATAGCGGCCAGTCCCAGTGCAATTTTTCCTTTTGACAGATTCGGATATTCTCCTGATATCGATGCTTTGGTCATTCTGAACAGCGTCTGCACCATTTCAGACATTTTTCTGATCGCTTTATTATCTGACTCAACGCTGGCCTTGCTGAAAGCCTCATTGAGTATATTGTTTAATTCATCGGGGTTCTTGATAAAATAGGTTGCTTTTTCAACCAGATTGGCAACATAAGAAACCTTCTTTCCCTCTGTATTTTTTGCTTTACGAGTTTCCATACTTTTTATTCATGTTAATTCTTCCCTACCTATATAGTTAATTGTTTTAACGCAGTAATTGTTTGCAGGAGGCCGGAACTAAAGATTAAAAACCTATGTAGTCTTTATAATCTGTGGATTCTGTGTTACTTTTGAGGAAAAATTTTAGCAATGTCGAATGTATTAAGGCTGGCTATTCAGAAGTCAGGAAGGCTGAGTGAAGATTCCATAAAGCTTATCAGAGAATGTGGTATAGAATTCAGCAACGGGGGAGGCACTCTTAAGTCTGCCGCCTATAATTTCCCTATTGAATTTCTTTTTCTAAGGGACGATGATATTCCTGGTTATGTAGCCGACGGAGTAGCCGATATTGGTATTGTGGGAGAAAATGTATCCGAAGAAAAAAAGATGAACGTGCGTGCTGTCGAAAAACTCGGTTTCTCGAAATGCCGTTTATCCATTGCCGTATTGAAATCCTTTAATTACAAGGAGAAGTCTGATATCAATGGTATGAAGATCGCAACTTCTTACCCCAATATTCTTTCCGATTATCTGA
>JBJMLY010000096.1:0-3480 GCA_045805025.1 Cytophagaceae bacterium
CAAACGGAATCACTTTTACCGCACCGTTGCATGAGAGGGCCAGGTCTTCAGCTTTTTGCTGGGTTCTGTTGGTAATGGTGATATCCTTAAGGTTCGTATTCAGTAAGTTTCTGCAGACATCAGCCCCCATTTCCCCGAGTCCGATGATTAAGACTTTTGGAGCAATCACTTCGCTGCACAAAGTTTCGGCCTGTTCAACAGTGGCATAAGATACTGATGCAGCACCGTCGCGGAATGTGGTTTCCTGCACCACTTTCTTATTGGTGAAGAAAATGGTATGCATCAGCCTGTGAAGGAAAGGTCCTGCCATCGATAAATCGGCCGACCACTGGTACGCATTTTTCACCTGGTTGGGAATCTGCATATCGCCTACTACCTGTGCATCCAGACCAACCGCCACTTCAAATAAATGCAGGACTGTTTCGTGATGGTCGTTCAGGATTCTGAAATGTTCTGTGTGCCGGGCAATATCGCTTATGCCTTTTTGTATTCCGATCAGCTTAATGATCTCGGAAGAATAGTCTGTGTTGGAAGAATAGTAGATCTCCGTGCGGTTGCAGGTGGAAAGAACCAGCAGCTCTGTGGCGTCCGTGAATTCCTTCATGGCCGTCATCAGCTTTTTGCAGCCCGTCTCATCCAGGGCAATTAACTCCCTTACCTGTAAGGGAGCGCTTTTATAAGAAATGCTTATCGCTTTAAAATTGGAGATCATAACTCTATTCAGGACTGCAAAAATACTCTGAATTTAATAAATAATGAAATTTATGTAATAAATTGGCCATTTTACTATTTAAATATAAGCAACAAGGAAGTCAGAAGCCTGGTTCTATGGATTTATACAATTTCACATCCTGGGATATTTATAATAATAAGGGCAGATTCAAGGTCTTTATCCTGATTATGGCCGTGATTATCGGAGGTGTTTCCATTTATTATACCCATGGTCTGGTCAAAGACCTGGCAGCCCGGGAGCAAAACCTCATCGACCTCTACGCCAAAGGCCTTAAATTTGTCGCCGATTCTAAAAACGAAGGCGATCTGACCTTCATTTTTCAGGAGATCATAGAATCGAATAAGTCCATTCCGGCCATCATGACCGATGACAAAGAAAACCCCATCAGCGAAATGAATATCAGCTTCCCGAAGAACTTTACCGAGAAGCAGAAGCAGGAAATGCTTGTAAGGGAGGTGCAGGAAATGAAGCTGGAACACCCCCCGATTGTGGTGGAATTTGCTCCCGGTGAAAGGAATTATATCTTTTATAAGAATTCATTCCTGCTGCGGCAGCTGCTTTATTATCCCTACGTTCAGCTGACTGTCATCTTTATTTTTGCCCTGATCGCTTACCTGGCCTTCAGTTCTTCCCGTAATTCGGAGCAGAACAGGGTATGGGTAGGACTTGCCAAAGAAACAGCCCATCAGCTGGGGACTCCCTTATCTTCCCTGATGGCCTGGATCGAGCTTTTTAAAAGCGATCCCCGCTATCAGGATGCTGAGATTGTCAAAGAGCTGGAAAAAGATGTGAACCGCCTGGAGATGATCACCTCCAGGTTTTCCAATATAGGCTCCGTACCGGCATTGCAGGATGAAAATATTCTGAAAGTGGTGCAGGAGTCCACCGATTATCTGAAAACCAGGGTTTCGTCGAAAGTCCGCTTTTCGGTGAGCACGAAAACAGCAGAAAATGCTACCGCGCGTATTAATAAACCCCTGTTTGAATGGGTTATTGAAAATGTCTGCAAAAACGCGGTGGATGCCATGAATGGTATCGGCAGCCTGGATCTGGAAATAATCCCATTAAATGATAAAAAGGTGGCTATTGATATCCGGGATACCGGCAAAGGAATTCCAAGGTCTAAATTCAATGCTGTCTTTCAACCGGGTTATACGACCAAGAAACGCGGCTGGGGACTGGGCTTAACCTTGGTTAAAAGAATTGTGGATAACTATCATAAAGGAAGAATTTATGTCCACTCCTCAGAGCCTGGCAAGGGTACTACCTTCCGGATCATTGTGAATAGTTGATGGTTGTTAGTTGTTGGTTACTAGGGACTTGATATGAGCAGCTTGTCAATAGTCATTAGTCATTGAGCATTAAGCCGCTGAGTGGATATTTGTCATTAATCACCATTGACTAATGACTTTCTTCTTACTGGCTTAAAACCCTTCTGCAATTTCCTTTTTTTCTTTTTGTATTGATTTAATAATCCCTTACTTTTGCAGTCGCAATTTCGCTCAGTAATCCAAATTAAATAAGTATATATAATGGCTAATAAAGGTAAAATAACGCAGATAATCGGGCCGGTGGTGGACGTGAGCTTTGAAGAGGAAGGTTCTCACTTGCCAAAAATTCTGAACGCTCTTGAAATAACCAAGTCAAACGGACAGAAAGTTATTCTTGAGTGTCAGCAGCATTTGGGAGAAGACAGAATCAGAACCATTGCGATGGACAGTACAGACGGGCTTCTGAGGGGAATGGAAGTAATCGACAAGGGTTCTCCGATTGAAATGCCGGTAGGCGATGATATTAAGGGAAGATTATTTAACGTCGTGGGAGAAGCCATCGACGGTATCAAGCCTCCGAAAGGGGATAAGGGTCTGTCAATTCACCGCTCTGCTCCGAGGTTTGAAGACCTTTCAACATCCAGTGAAGTATTATTTACAGGTATAAAAGTGATCGACCTTCTTGAGCCTTATGTAAAGGGAGGAAAAATCGGTTTGTTCGGCGGTGCCGGAGTAGGTAAAACCGTATTGATCATGGAACTTATCAATAACATTGCAAAAGCATACGAAGGACTTTCCGTATTTGCCGGAGTAGGAGAGCGTACACGTGAAGGAAACGACCTTCTTCGTGAAATGATCGAATCAGGCGTTATTAAATACGGTCACGATTTCAAAGAATCCATGGAAAAAGGCGACTGGGATCTGTCCAAAGTGGATATGAACGAACTCGCTAAATCTCAGGCGACCCTGGTGTTCGGACAAATGAACGAGCCTCCGGGAGCACGTGCAAGAGTAGCCCTTTCAGGATTGACTGTTGCGGAGTATTTCAGAGACGGAGACGGACAGGGACAAGGAAGAGATATCCTGTTCTTTATCGATAACATATTCAGGTTTACACAAGCAGGTTCTGAAGTATCAGCCCTTCTTGGCCGTATGCCTTCAGCGGTAGGTTACCAGCCAACGCTGGCTACAGAAATGGGAGCCATGCAGGAGCGTATCACTTCCACCAAGAGAGGTTCTATCACTTCCGTACAGGCGGTTTACGTACCTGCGGATGACTTGACCGATCCGGCGCCGGCTACTACCTTCGCTCACCTTGACGCTACTACTGTATTATCAAGAAAGATCGCCGAGCTTGGTATTTACCCTGCTGTGGATCCTCTGGATTCTACGTCAAGAATTCTGAGCAGAGATATTCTTGGTGATGATCATTACAATACAGCTCAGAGAGTGAAAGAAATTCTTCAGAGATATAAA
>JBJMLY010000097.1:0-2311 GCA_045805025.1 Cytophagaceae bacterium
AAAAATACTGTTTTGTAATCCTGATCACCAATCTACCATTTGTTTGACTGTATTCCTAGATTTTGCAGTACAGCCTTTATCCTGAAAGGAAGACCGCTATATTATATCGGTAAAGTTTTTTATTTTTGCCGACCACTAATAAAATGAATTATGAAAGCGGAATCCAAAGCAGACGTCGTAATTATAGGAGCGGGTATCATGAGCGCTACGATCGCCATGCTCATCAAGGAATTAAGGCCGGGTGCCACCATCGATATATTTGAAAAGCTGGATAAAGTGGCGGCCGAAAGTACCGACGCCTGGAATAATGCTGGGACTGGACATTCCGCTTTCTGTGAGCTGAATTATACCCCTCAGAAAAAAGACGGCAGCGTCGATATCAGCAAAGCGCTGAAGATATCTTCTTCATTC
The DNA here is from genome assembly GCA_045805025.1 of Cytophagaceae bacterium. Lineage (GTDB taxonomy): Bacteria > Bacteroidota > Bacteroidia > Cytophagales > Cytophagaceae > DATMOV01. The sequence goes on from JBJMLY010000097.1 coordinate 412, forward strand.
GAAGAGTCAAGACAGTTCTGGGCTTACCTCGTTGATAAAAAATTTATTTCCGATCCTAAGACTTTCATCAATAATGTTCCTCATGTGAGCTTCGTCTGGGGTAAAGAGAATGTGGCTTATCTGAAAAAAAGGTATGAAGCTCTTGTAAAGTACCCTCTCTTCGAAGGAATGAAATATTCGGAAGACAAAAATGAACTTGCAGAATGGATGCCTCTCGTGATGGAAGGCAGAGATCCTTCTGAAGCCGTGGCTGCGACACGAATGGACATTGGTACCGACATTGATTTCGGCGCGCTGACCCGGCAGATGATCGATCACCTGAAAGCTACCGAAGGAGTTAATCTGTATCTGGAGCATGATGTAAAGGACATCGATCCGGGAGATCACGGACAATGGGAAGTATATGTGAAAGACCGTGTGAAGGGAAAGAAAAGAAGGGTGGACGCGGATTTTGTTTTTATCGGGGCGGGAGGTGGCTCGCTTCACCTGCTTGACAAATCGGATATCGAAGAGGGAGAAGGGTACGGAGGATTTCCTGTCAGCGGACAATGGCTTCGCTGTGTAAACCCCAAGGTCATTGAAAAGCATGCAGCCAAAGTGTATGGCAAAGCATCGGTAGGCGCGCCGCCTATGTCAGTCCCTCACCTTGATACCAGGCTGATCAATGGCAAGAAGGAATTACTCTTCGGACCTTATGCCGGATTTTCGGGCAAGTTTCTGAAGAACGGTTCGTATTTTGATTTCACTTCTTCCATCGAGCTCAGCAACATTCTGCCCATCATTTCAGTGGGCTATCATAATTTCACCCTTACCAAATACCTGATCTCGCAGGCTACACAATCGCACGAAGACAGGATTGAGGCATTGAAAGAATATTTTCCCGAAGCCAAGGCCGAAGACTGGGTACTTGCCGTGGCAGGTCAGCGCGTGCAGGTGATCAAAAAAGACGATGAGGAGGGAGGTGTTCTGGAATTCGGTACAGAGCTGGTTTCGGCGGCGAATGGTTCACTTACCGCTTTGCTGGGCGCATCTCCGGGCGCATCTACGTCCGTGTCGGTCATGCTGGAGGTGCTGCACAAAGGTTTCAAAAAGGAATTCGAATCCGACTGGCAGCCTAAGCTGAAGGAGATGATCCCATCCCTGGGGAAATCCTTATCGGAAGATGCGGAATTTTGCAGAAGTATCAGGAAGTCTACGGCCGAAAGTCTGAAACTGCAGTAATCATTCAATGCAGTGAGGGGCACTGTATCTGCATTGACTACTGGCTTCATGAGTGGAGGACTTATATTTTCCCATACATTACATCGGAGCGTAAAACATATTTAATTCCATTTTTTACCGGTGCTCCTTCGTGTTTCAGTTCATGGATGAAACAGAGTACACTTCCGGTTCTTGGTCTTATGCTTATTTCATCAAAGACCGTTTCTCCGCCTTCGAAGTCTTCATTCAGATAAATCATGAAAGTAATTCTGCTTTCTTCCAGATCATTCCTTTTAAACCTTCCGTCAATATGTCTTTTAAATCGCTGTTCTGATTCATATTTGTAGAATCTGAATTGTTCATTGAGCCCAAGAGCGGTATTATTTTCAATAAGGGAAGGGCAAAATTCTTTTAATTTGCCCCAGAGTTTTTCAGCCAGTGTAAGATCCTGATGAATTACCCTGTAATTGTTCCTTATGCCTTTGATCATTTTCGAGCCCTTGTCTGTGCTTACTTCGGCTTCCTGGTATCCTGCATTTTCGCTGAAGTTGATAAGATCCTCGCATTCTTCTTTGCTGATAAAGTTATCAATAGTCCAGATGCTTTCGTTATGCCTGAATAGTTTCATGTGAGTTTAGATTACTTGTTCACTTTTTTACAAACCAGATAAAAATGATCTGCTTGTTTTTCCACCTGAAAA
>JBJMLY010000098.1:0-7290 GCA_045805025.1 Cytophagaceae bacterium
AGGAAGGGGCATTTGAAAACTTTTTTCAAAAAGGGAATCGGCGTTTACCAGAAATGAGGCGCTGTCACCTTGAGAAAGAAGCCGGAAGCCTTCCTCCAGGCTACCTTTAAACGCAGGCTTGTTGATGGGACTTGCTATAGGACTTCCTTCTTTAAAGGTATTCCGCAAGATCTCCTGCTTGTTGTTTTTCATAATAAAATGAAAAACAACATAGCCATCTTCTTCGCCTGCCGTACCGGAAGAATCGGCCAGAATTTTATACCTCAGCCCACCGGCCGTTTTTTTATAACCCTGCTCCGAAAACTGTTGCGCGGACAGTTGAGCGCTTGCTATCAGATAGAAGAATAAACAGCAGAAGAAGATCCGCATCGTTACTTCAGAATTTCAACTTCGAAGATCAGGTTGGCATTTGGTGGAATGGCACCACCAGCTCCTCTTGGCCCGTAGGCCATTCCTGATGGAATATAGAGGGTCGCTTTCTCGCCTTTCTTGAGAGCAGCCAGACCTTCATCCCAACCTCTGATCACCTGACCTGTTCCTACGGTCAGTTCGAAAGGTGTGCCTCTATCGTACGAAGAATCGAATTTAGTTCCGTCCAGCAACGTGCCTTTATAGTGAACTGAGATTTTCTCCCCTGCCGTAATGGTCGGTCCGTTTGAGGATTTGTGAACTACATAGTATACGCCGTTGGGAGTTCTCTTGGCTTTGATGTTATTTTTTTTCAGATAATCAACAAGTGTTGTGCTATCCGCCGTTGTTTGATTCTGTTCTTCAACCATCGCCTGCTCCTGCATCTTTTGCTGCATTTCTTTTTGTTTGGCCAGTTCCTTTTCTGCTTCGGCTTTGGTATAGAGCTTCACGACTTTGATGATGAATTGCAGGTCTGTGCCCTTATCAACCCCTTTAGGGAGATCTCTGTGAAACGTCTTTTCAAAAACAGAATCGGCGCTGACAAAGAACTGGGCGCTGTCACCCTGTGATAAAAGTTTGAAGCCCTCTTCCAGACTGCCTTTAAAGGATGATTGTCCTATAGGCGCAGGCACCGGACCACCACTGGTATATGTGTTTACAATCATGCTGTCCTTGCTGTTCTTCATGATGTAATTGAAAATGATGTAGCCTCCGTCTTCACCGTTGGGACCTGTCGTAGAGTCAGCGATGATTTTGTATTTTAATCCGGTTTCCGTTTTCTTATATCCATCGCAGGATTGCAATAAAAACATGGACAGAATGGCACTGGCAAGTGAGAGTTGTTTTAACATAATATTTTCTTTTCTATTTTATGGTTTTCATCTAGGTCTTCCTTGTAAAGAGAAAGAGTGCTTACAAATTTTTCTACGGTCTTTTCAAGTGTCACGTCACTCTTGCCACCCGAAGCGTTTTTATGCCCGCCGCCTTCGAAATGCATTCTGGCAAAATTGCTCACAGAGAAATCGCCTTTTGACCTGAAAGAAAGTTTCACCGCATCGGATCTTTCAATAATCACAGCTGCAAAGACAATACCTTCCACCGACAAGGCAAAGTTAACAAGCCCTTCGGTGTCGCCGGTCTGAGAGTCGAAACGTTTAAGCTCTTCAGCGGAAATAGCAATATAGGCTGTATGGAATTCATGAAGTATGACCAGCTTGTTGAGCAATGCATAGCCAAGAAACCGCAGTCTGCTTTCTGAATTGTTGTCGTAAATAAGCCGGTGAATTTTGGAAATATCCACGGCCAGATTTATTAGTTCCGCGATGATCAGATGGACTTCCTTGTTGGTGGTAGGGTGGCGGAAACCTCCTGTGTCGGTGAGAATGCCAGCATAAAGCGCTTCTCCGATGCAGGTATCAAAATATTCGCGGTCGCCCAGACCAAGAATGAGTTTGTAAATAAGGACAGCTGTCGCTGCTGCCGTAACGTCTGAAAAGGAAAAATCGGCAAAGCCCTCCGGTTCCAGATGATGATCTACCAGTACTTTTTTTGCTTTGGAGGTTCTGATAATTTCGCCCAGCTCGTTAATACGGCCGAGGGCATTAAAGTCCAGACAAAAGATCACTTCGGCCTCATTCACCAGTTTCTGAGCCAGAGCTTCATTTCCCTGATTAAAGATGATCACCTCATCGTTGCCATTCATCCAGTTCAGAAAAGATGGGTAATCGGTAGGAGTAATGACTTTGGCGTCGTGTCCTCTTTTCCGGAGATAACCCCACAATGCCAGCGAGGAGCCAAGCGCGTCAGCATCCGGTTTGTGATGAGTGGTAATGACAATCTTTTTGGGGGAACTCAGTAGTTCCTTTAAAGCATTTAAATTTTGCATTCTCCATGGCCTTTAAGGGCCGGTTTTTCAAAACACGAATAACAAAAGTGTAAAGATTTTGATTGAAAAGAAAGAAAAAGAAGATAAGAATGTCTGTCTATGTTCAGTAAAACCAGGCCTGTGATGACTGGACTCAGTATATTTTCTCCAAAGCAACTTTAATGAAAAACTCAGAAATATTGTTCCTGTTATAAGTACCTACAACCGCATAGATTACCATCCTACTCCCGTACAGAAGTTCTCAGATCCGGAAAAACTATAATCAACCAGTCTGGTACTTAATACCAATTGATAATTGGCGCCCGGATATTTGATGATAAGATCAGGAAGATTATCTCCATCAAGATGCCCCGACCAGATTAATTGAGGAGGATCCTCTGGAGAATACGTGCGGGTATCCATATTATAACCCAAATCGACGAGCAAGCTCTTTTTTCCTTCAAGCGATGTGTCGCATGGCCTATGACGATTGTAATAGTTTTGTCCGGACTGTTTTTTTCTCTTGATATAATGGATCGAATAATCATTGATCTGGAAATAATCTGACAAAGTATCCATGCTGATCTTTCCAGTCACAGCCAGAATAACCATCGTATCGCCCGGAGGGAAAAAAACGTTCTGGCTGCCGACAATCAGGTCTTTATGAAATCTGCAGGGCAGGCATTCTCCCGTGTCCCAGTATTTTGTCTCTTCCTTTTCTTCAATGATGCAGCTCATGCCAGTTCTAAGTTTCTCATTAATGCCAATGAGCAGCATGTAAGGGTCCTCATTTTTAATATAAAGAGAACCAGAGTATAACATTTTATCGTCCGGCTTATTAAGCTTTTCAACCTGATACCTTGGATATAGCTTTGGATAAAAACTCTCTGTAGTCATCGGAATGGGACAGGAAATACGCATCGTATCCTTAATGCTTATGCCATACCAGCCGAGGGAGTCTTTGATGGAGGTATTAATGACATTCGAACAGAAAGAATGCTTTTCAATAATTATATATAGGGGATCCTTCCTTACCTGTTGGTTTTGTGCTAAGAGAATAACCGGACATTGGAAAAAGAACAGAAGAGCAAAGTACCTCATTATGTAATTTAAAGATCCAGACCGGCATCACCAATTTCCACCGGAAATCTTTAAAAAATAGTCTTTTCTAAAATATTCCATATTTTTGCAGGCTCAATAAATTAATAAACTTAAATACAAATGGCAGGGAACAGAACTTTTACCATGATCAAACCCGATGCAGTTTCTTCAAACTACATCGGTGGTATCACCAAAATGATCGAAGAAGCCGGCTTCAGGGTGGTTTCTATGAAGATGACTAAACTTTCAGAAGAAAGAGCCGGACAATTTTACGAAGTGCACAAAGAAAGACCTTTCTACAAGGATCTTAAAAGCTACATGTCATCAGGACATATTGTAGCCATGATCCTGGAAAAAGATAACGCGGTGGCAGATTTCAGAAAACTGATCGGAGCAACCAATCCAGCCAATGCCGAACCAGGCACCATTCGCAAATTATACGCTAAATCATTGGAAGCCAATGCAGTACATGGTTCCGATTCAGACGAGAATGCCATCATTGAAGGAAATTTCTTCTTTTCAAGAACGGAGCAGTTTTAAATAATAGGGTGCTCAGTGCATTGTGCTCAGTACTCTGGAAAAAATAAAAAAGGTCAATGATTGCTCATTGACCTTTTTTTCTAAGCACAGTGCACGAAGCACTATCCACTAATTCTGTATTTCCTCCTCACTCTCCACGCCAACCTCTCCCTGATAATCTTCGATCCAGAAGTTGTTAAAGCCTAAGCCGATATGGATTGTGATCATATGAAGCTGTAAAAGCTCAAGTATGGAAAGGAAGTTATAGATCACGGCAATTTTCGTAGGACTCTCTTCGATAATCGCTACAAACGATATTTTTTGAGAACTCTTGATTTTGTTTAGAATATATTCCTTCTGGATCTCAATGGTATAAGGGTATTGCTGAACGTGGTGAACAGGCTTATTCTTCTCTTCCTCAAAACGAAGAATGCATTTTTCAAATACCTTCAAAAGCCTGTACAGGTCGATATCCTGAAGTTCGGCTTCCACATTATTGACTTCAGAAAGATGCCTGAGCTCTTTAAGAATATTTCCTCTTTTCTCTTTCTGCATTCTTGACTCTTCCATTCCGGCAAGGTCATCGATGACAGATTTGTATTTTTTATACTCCAGCAGGTGCGCTACGAGTTCTTCTCTCGGATCTATTTCATTACCCAGCTCATCAAGCTCCGGTCTCGGAAGAAGCATTTTCGCCTTGATTCTCATGAGCGTAGCAGCTACCAGAATAAATTCGCTGGCTACTTCGATATTCATCTTTTCCAGATGGTGAATATAGTTGAGGAACTCATTGGTAATGCTGGAAATCGGAATATCATAGATATCAAGCTCATCCCTTTCAATGAAGAAAAGAAGGAGGTCAAAGGGGCCCTTAAAAAGAGGTAATTTTATCTCAAAACTCATATAGTAAAACTACTAGCTAAGCGACACTATGAAAAATTTTTAAACACATATATTTATCCACCGTTATTTCCGTTAAAACAGAGCTATTATTCCCCTGATTCACGGTTAAAAACACCGGCTATCGGTTTAAAACGAATAATATTTTATATTTGTTCATATCTTATTAAAGTAAGCGTCTTGATCAAACCTGGAAAACTACTTGCTCAGATAAATTCCCCGGAAGATCTCAGAAAACTGGATGAGTCCCAGCTGTTTGAAGTTTGCACCGAACTCCGTCAGTTTATCATCGATAATGTTTCCGTTTATGGAGGACATTTTGCTGCCAGCCTGGGAGTTGTAGAGCTTACAGTAGCTCTTCATTATGCCTTTAACACCCCCTCCGATCAGCTCGTTTGGGACGTAGGTCATCAGGCATACGGACACAAGATCCTTACGGGCCGCCGTGACCTGTTTTATACCAATCGCATTTACGGAGGAATTTCAGGCTTCCCAAAAAGAGACGAGAGCGAATACGACAGTTTTGGCGTAGGCCATTCGTCCACGTCTATATCCGCTGCTCTGGGTATGGCGGTGGCATCCAAATACAGAAATGATAAAAACCGCCAGCATATAGCCGTTATCGGGGATGGCGCACTTACCGGAGGTATGGCTTTCGAAGCTATGAACCACGCGGGTATTTCTAATACAAATCTGCTGATCGTACTCAACGACAACTGCATGTCAATCGATCCGAACGTGGGCGCTCTGAAAGAATACCTCACCGACATCACGACTTCGCAGACATACAATAAAATGCGGGACGAGATCTGGAACATCCTTGGCAAGATCAGTCGTTTCGGTCCGAATGCTCAGGCAGTCGCATCGAAAATTGAAAGCGGGTTCAAGGCAAGTCTTCTTAAACACAGCAACCTGTTTGAGTCGCTCAAACTCCGTTATTTCGGCCCGATTGATGGGCACGATATCAACCACATGACCAGTGTGCTGAAAGATCTGAGAAATATTCCCGGACCAAAAATACTGCATTGCCTTACCACAAAAGGAAAGGGATATGCTCTGGCCGAAAAGGACCAGACCTTCTGGCATGCGCCGGGCAAATTTGACAAGCTCACCGGCGAGATCCGCAAAAAGGTATTCACCACCATTCAGCCTCCGAAATACCAGGACGTATTCGGAGAATCGATCATTGAGCTTGCGGAAAGAAACGATAAAATTGTAGGTATTACACCGGCTATGCCATCTGGCTCTTCGCTGAACATGATGATGGAAAAGATGCCCGACCGAGCTTTCGACGTGGGCATTGCCGAACAGCATGCGGTCACTTTCTCAGCAGGGCTTGACACACAGGGGCTAATACCTTTCTGCAATATATATTCCACATTCATGCAGCGCGGATACGACCAGATGATCCATGATGTGTGCATACAAAACCTGCATGTGGTATTCTGCCTCGACCGGGCTGGCATTGCGGGAGCAGACGGGCCAACGCATCATGGAGCCTACGACATCGCTTATATGCGCTGCATTCCCAATCTGGTGGTGTCATCTCCCATGAATGAACAGGAATTGCGGAACCTCATGTATACGGCTCAGCTTCCCGGCAACGGACCATTCAGCATTCGTTACCCTCGCGGACAAGGCGTTATGCCGGTCTGGAAAACACCTTTTGAGGAAATGGAAATCGGCAAGGGAAGACTGATCCAGGAAGGCGAAGAGATCGCCATTCTTACGCTTGGACATATCGGCAATTATGCCGTTGAAGCACGTAAAATGCTGGCGGAAGACGAATTATTCCCGGCCCATTACGACATGCGCTTTGTTAAACCTCTTGACAAAGAACTCCTGCATCATATCTTCAGCAAGTTCGACAAGATCATCACCGTAGAAGACGGCTGTGTGATGGGCGGTTTCGGAAGTGCCGTGCTTGAATTCATGGCAGACCATCATTACACTGCCAAAGTCGTACGACTTGGTATTCCCGACCGGCTTATTGAGCATGGGGAGCAACCAGAGCTGCATAAGGAATGCGGTTATGATGCCGAAGGAATTGTCAGAGCCGTGAGAGCTCTGGCCGGACTGGCATTAAAAAATTAATCTGATTGCATGCTTCATTATACTGAATCGGGGCGGGGAAAAACAATTGTACTCGTGCATGGATTCTGTGAAAGCCAGGAGATCTGGAAAAAGACCCAGGCTGCTCTTTCTGCTCACTATCGCGTCATTTGCCCCGATCTGCCCGGCTTTGGAAAATCTCCCCTTAAGGTAAAAGACATCAGCATCGCTTACTATGCTGAAATGATCAAAGAACTGCTTGCTTTTCTGAACGTGGAAAAATGCTGCATGATCGGTCATTCCCTGGGAGGCTATATAACACTTGCCTTCGCAGAAAAATACAGCGCTATGCTCAGCTCTTTCGGGCTATTTCATTCTACCGCTTTTGCCGACAGTCCGGAGAAAAAGGAAAACAGAAACAAAACTATTCAGTTCATTCAAAA
>JBJMLY010000099.1:0-3467 GCA_045805025.1 Cytophagaceae bacterium
GTTCAGAGAAGAAGATCCTAGGTCAGGTTTGCTTACGGAATTTGAAATAATAATCGTATCACTGTTGACGCAGAGCCCGAAAGTATCTCTGAGTACGACATAGGTTCCAAAGCCATCGCCTGCAGTAATTGAAAGTGTGTTTGCCGTACTGCTGGCATTTACAAGCACCGTTGAGCTGGGTGAGATTCTTTTCCACGTATAGGTTACATTCGACTGAAGCGAGGTGTTCGTATTGATTGCAAAAGGAAAGCTAGCTCCTGTGCAGGTGCTCCGGTCGGAACCGAGAGCAGGCTTCGGACAGGTGGCAAAGGCGCATGAGGCCGGCAAGACCGTATAATTTTGCAGTACCGACATCGGAGGCTGATCTACCGTAAAGCCTGAGGTCGGCTCTACGCTTAAGGTGTAGGAACCCCATGCGGGTCCGCCTGCCCATACGGTGCCACCCACGCAGTTGGCTTTCAGGTAAGTCATAAAATTATCGAGCAGCGTGTTCCAGCTGCTCTGGTCTGAAGCCGAAGCGTTGTTGGGCACTCCATATTCGCCCACGATGCCGCGAAGGTTATTGGTGTTAAGCCAGTTGACAAAGGGCGTGATCTTGGTAACGCCTGTGTTGACCGTCGCTCCGTTCGTTGAAAAACTGGTGGAAGCATAAGTGCCGGAGCCGTTGCTGTCGAAATAGATGTGCGCTTCATAAATGATTTTATGCGCAGGGTCGCTCAGATTTTTCAGGATGTCGTTGTAGGTAACCCAGGTATCTCCCTTGGCCCAGTTGTCGCCCTCTACCAGGATGAAATGGCTGTTGTCATGAATCCTGATGGTGTCGATCGCGGCTTGTGCAATGGTGTTCCATGCTGTGGTCATATCGTGAGGCTCGTTCATCAGGTCAAAGGCCCAGACGGCAGTTTCACTGGCATAATGTTGGGCCAGCCGCGCCCAGAGATCTTTGAAGTTCGAAATGCTGACGGAGGCCGAACCGATCAGGTTCCCGTTGTATCGGCCGTAATTGTGAACATCAAGGATCACCGACATGCCTCTGGCTTTGGCATCCGAGACGACATTGTCGATATAGCCCAGATAGGCTGCGTCCAGAGGTCCGCCCAGCGTAGGCTGAACTCTTTCCCAGAGAAAAGGAAGCCGTACCAGCTTCAGTCCTTTGGAATTGTAGTAGTCCAGCTCCGCAGCGCTGGGCTTAAAGTAGGTGGAGTTATACGTTCCCGGGGGAGAGCCGAATTCAAGTCCTGCCAGGTTCACTCCGTAATGAGATGCCTGGGAAAAGACAGTGTTCAACAGGAAAAGCTGGCAAAAAAGGGAAAGATAAAAACGTTGTCCTGGTATTAATTTTTTCATGAAAAATTGGTTGATTGATATGCTAAAATAGTAGATCTATTCTTTGTGGTCTGGGTTTATTCCTTTCATGCGTAAACGGTAACCGCTTTACTAAGCGCAAAGATGGAGCCATTTTCAGCTATAAAATTGCATGGTATATAAGGCCTTAATTTCACGGATATTCCAACTAAAAAGACACCCTGTTTCTGTCAAAGGTTGCATACATCGAAAATGATTGAAAGAACTGGTCTAAGTCTCTGACAGGTGTACTATTTTTTATCGGGAAAGTGAATCTTGATGTGCTGGCTGCATCTTTTTTTTTACAAAAAACAGGAGTATGGTACTGAACGTATTGAAGAAAAAAAATCGTAAGGATATGAGGCGCATGTAAAAATTATTCGAAAGGTATGGATATTAGGATATACGAAACTTTAATCGTAATATTACGTTATACGAATATATGGGAATAACTAAAACAGATAAGTTCAACGTAACTCAGAATAGAATAGCCAGGCTGGCGAAGGCTATTGGTCATCCTGCGCGGATCGCTATTCTTGAAGTTCTGCTAAAAAGGAATATGTGTATCTGTGGTGATCTGGTGGATGAACTTCCACTTTCTCAATCAACAATTTCCCAGCATTTAAAAGAACTTAAAGAAGCAGGAATTATAAATGGAGAGATAGAGGGTACGAGTGTTTGTTATTGTATAGATGAAAAGGTCTGGAAAGAAGCGCAAAAGTCTCTGAACAAAATGTTTGATTCCTATAAAGGCAATACTTGCTGTTAAAATTTTTTGCCTTTGAATATCGTAATATTACGCTAAATATAAATTATAAAATATGGAAAACTCAACGAATGATCATTTAAAAAAACTCGTCAAAGAGAAGTACAGCGAAGTCGCCATGCAGTCAAAAGAAAAGAATGAAACAAGCTGCTGTGGTGCCGGCGGGTGTGGAACTTATACCATCATGAGCGAAGATTATTCTAAACTCGAAGGATATGATCCGGATGCAGATTTAGGCTTAGGATGCGGACTTCCGACGGAATTCGCTCTTATTAAAAAGGGTGACACGGTAGTTGACTTAGGTTCCGGTGCGGGCAATGATTGCTTTGTAGCAAGAACTCTCGCCGGAGAAGAAGGAGAAATTATAGGAATCGACATGACAGAAGTCATGATTGAAAAGGCTAAAGCAAATACAGAGAAGCTTGGATTTAAAAATGTAAAATTCAGATTGGGGGATATCGAAGACATTCCTCTTTCTTCAAAACGTGCTGATGTAGTAATCAGTAATTGTGTAATGAATCTTGTTCCTGACAAGCAGAAAGCCTTCGCTGAAGTATTCAGAATTTTGAAACCTAAAGCTCATTTCAGCATCTCTGATATAGTATTGAAAGGCGATCTTCATGAAGCAATTAAGAAAGAAGCGGAAATGTATGCCGGATGTATTTCCGGCGCCATAAAGAAAAGTGATTACTTAGAAATACTTACCGATGCCGGATTTGTAAATATTACAGTACAGAAGGAGAAACAAATTATTATTCCGGATGAAATACTATCTAAATATCTTTCACTAGAGCAGGTAAAAGAATTTAACGGGAAAGGGAAAGGAGTGTATAGTATCACGGTCTATGCCGAAAGGCCTGAGGCCTCCTGCGGATGTGGTCCCGAAGCTAAATGTTGCTGAACATATCGAGAAATAATTCTTTGATTATAAGTTAATTGGCTTAATAAAAGTGGTGTGCAATTCTTTGCAACAGCCTGATTATTAAACAATATGAATTAATTCATGTTTAGGTCTTAAATCAGGTGGAATACAGTACAGCCAAATCACCTGAAAGTATTTCCAGCCAGTTATGGTGTTTTCAAAATTCTATTGAAATTGAATCGGCATTTAATTTTTTCGAATGCCTTTTATTTCAGGTGGCAGAGGTATTGTATTTAGTCAATAATCATAAAAGGAAATTAAACCAGTTAAAATCTTGTCCGTGGAAAATTCCGAAAATCAAAATAAGCTTCAGCAATCAAAGTCTGATCAAGCGGGAGAAAACCTATCGCCGTTGGAAAATTTTCAGTTCCCACGATTGGCTGAATATGCCGGTTTTCTGATGAGAAGTGATTTCCTCGATGAGGTCGTTGATTA
>JBJMLY010000100.1:0-1510 GCA_045805025.1 Cytophagaceae bacterium
AACCGGAAATGAAGTCATCGACCGCTTTATCGAAGATATGCAGAGCTCGTATGGCATTTGCGTGGAAGTCCTCGCTCCTTCTCCTACCAGCTGGGGCAAGGAGGTTATCAGCTGTGATGCACTGGAAGAAACTGACTATGCAGAGCTGGGAAAATATGTGCGGATCTTCAGAAATGAATTCTTCAAATACCCAAGGGCTTTCGTGGAGAATACCCGCCTTCAAAAAGTAGCCATGGTCAAAAACCTCATTAATCAGGGCGTATCTGTTGCAGCCATGCCCGATTACTATCAGGAAAATTTATACATGGATATCTTCGTAGGAAATTATGACTCCGTATATCAGAAGCATGTGGTTCATCATGAGTTTTATCACATGATCGAGCAGGAACTGAACGGCAGCGCTTATTATAAAGATCCGGCCTGGGCTAAATTCAATGATGTTTCTTTCGTTTACGGAACTGGAGGAATCAAGAACCGCTCATCCGATCTGCAGCCGGTGATCCATCCCCAAAATGGATTCATCAGCGGCTATGCCATGACCGGACTGGAAGAAGATAAAGCAGAGCTCTTTGCCGGTCTGCTGACCTCCGAAGAAAAAGACAAGATCCGGATGTGGGCAAAGAAAGACCTGATCCTGAAAAATAAAATCAGGCTGCTTTCCGGATTTTTAAAAAAGTACAGCCTGGATCTTGATTAAGAAACCAATATCCTCCAGCCATCCTGCAAATAAACCAGCCTGATTTTTAAACCAGGTGCTTAATACTTAGTTTTAGAGATATATTTGCACGATATTTTTATCTTCCATTATGAGCTTTAAGATCGATCAATACCAGAATTACTTTTTTGTCGGAATTGCAGGAACAGGCATGAGCGCCATTGCGCAATACCTTAAAGGGATCGGCAAAGAAGTTTCTGGCTCCGACCGCCTCTTTAACAAAGACAATAAAATGCTAATTCAGGAACAATTCGAGAAAGCAGGCATTCAATGCTTTTTCCAGGACGGTTCCGGTATTACTCCCAAAACCCAGGTGGTAGTGGTCTCCACTGCGATCGAAGAGATCAATGTAGAATATCAGAAAGCTAAAGCTGCCGGCATTACCATTATCAAGAGATCGGAACTTCTGGCTGCCATTTCTTCGGTAAAGAAAACAATTGCCGTAGGAGGTACTTCCGGCAAGTCAACCACCACGGCTATGATCTTTCACATACTTCGCGAAAATGGATTTTCACCTTCGCTGATCACCGGCGCCGGACTGACCGAACTGCAGCAAAAAGGCCTGCCTGGTAATGCCTGGGTAGGAGAAAGCGAATGGCTGGTCATTGAATCGGATGAATCGGATGGATCCATCATTAACTATGTACCCGAAATCGGCATTGTTCTGAACATCGACCGGGATCATAAAGAATATTCAGAGCTGATGCAGCTGTTCAGAACTTTTAGAAATAACACCCGGGGTAAATTCATCATCAATAACGACCATGAAATGATCCGGGAGATTTCCCAGAATAA